>JAFADM010000418.1 GCA_023424865.1 Bacillota bacterium
ATTTGGATGCGAAATCCGCCCCGGCAAGAGAGGATCGTCTGAAGGCCAGTATTGCCTACGGAGGAACCTATGCTCAGGCCAGAGGCTGTTCCCAGAAGGGCTGCTTCGGTAAAAGCGGCTGCTTGAATTTAGCGGGAAGAAGATTTTCACAAACTCAGGGCTGCCAGTTTACGCTGAGCCTTGTCATATTAAATACACTTAGAAACGCCGTTATTATCATGCATTCACCCATTGGCTGCGGCGCCTGCTCCACCGGAAATATTGGTGTTAACAAATCCTTTAAGCAGCTGAGAGATCCCAATGCCGAGGGTGTGGTATGGCTCAGCACCAATCTGGATGAAGCCGACGTTATAGGCGGGGGAGAGAGAAAGCTCCGGGAAGCGGTGCTTTATGCCGATAAGGAATTCCGGCCCGAGACCATTATTGTAGCCAACGGCTGTGTTCCTGCCCTCATAGGCGATGATATCGACAGCATTCTTTCGGATCTTCAAACCCAGACGGCAGCCATTATTGTACCCATTCACTGCGAGGGCTTTAAGACCAAGGTAATGGCAACGGCCTATGATGCGGTTTACCACGGTATACTGAAAAATTACATCAGAAAGCCGGAACGCAGGGAGTATGTGGCTGAGCCGGATATCAACAAGCTCAAGGAAAAATACAGAGTAAGCCGGAATGTCAATATTCTGAACGTTTCCTCCATGAGCCGGGCCGACGAGCTGGAGCTTCAAAGGATTCTCAACGCCATCGGCCTCAACGTTACCTTTATTCCCTGCTACGCGGAGCCCGAGGACTTTTCCTATTCCCTTGAAACCTCTCTGAATGTCAGTATCTGCGGTACCCATGACGACTATTTTGTGGAGCATATCCGTGAAAAGTATGACATTCCCTTCCTGATTGACACCATTCCCATCGGACGCAAGAACACCGACCGCTGGGTGCTTAAAATTGCCGGGCATTTTGGCCTTGAGAATGAAGCCCAGCAGTTTATTGACAGGGAGAATGAGATACTGGATGAAAGCCTGGAGCCTTATAGGGCCATTCTTTCCGGTAAGCGTGTATTCTTAGCCGGCGGTGAGGTTCGCATTATCGCTACGGCGGAAATTGTTCAGGATCTGGGCATGAAGGTTGTCGGTTTTAAGGCCCATCACTTTGACCAGTTTATCGATCCGATTTTCGAATCCCTGGAGGATGTGGATGATGTGGTCTTTGAGGTGGCGACCAACCAGCCCTTCGAGCAGTCCAACCTGGTGGAGCGCATTAAGCCCGACATCATCATAAGCCATACCGGTGGCAATAACATTGCCGCCAAGCACGGTTTGCCCATTCTGCCCCTTTTCGGGCCTGCCTACAATTATCTGGGGTATTCCGGCGTATTTGAGGTTGCAAGACGGCTTAACCGTATTGCTCGAAACTCAAGCTTCAATAAAAAGCTTTCCAGGTACACCCGGCTCCCTTACACCAAGGACTTTTTCAGCAAGGATCCCTTTTCTTATATTAAAAATCAGGATGTGGAGTGAAAGGAGGACCCCGGATGAAAGCCCTAGAAACAAGCCGCAAATCGAGCTATTATATAAAGCTTTTTTTAACTTCCTTAAGTGTTTTGCTCGCACTTGTTTTGCACATTGCCGTGCCTGACAGCCCCAAATACACACAAAAAGGTTTTCCCTATTTCACCATTACTCTTACCGTATTACTGGTAATCACTCTTTTTGCAGCGGTGCTGTCCCTGTTCAAAAAAAGTTTCGGTGAAAAATACGCCCATAAATCGTGGTTTTTCGCTGCGGCCATACTTTTGGTGAATATCCTTAATCTTGTTACCTTGAAGTTCATGCTCATTCCGGCGATCTATTTTCCAAGCCCCGACAGAATCCTGAAGGTTTTTGTTGAGGAATGGGCCTTCCTTCTGAAGTGCCTTGGCTATTCGGGAAGGCTTTTGGGAACAGGCTACATTATTGGAGCCCTTGTAGGCCTTGCTACCGGCATTATGGTAGGCTGGAGCAAGCGCTGGAGCTACTGGGTAAGCCCCCTTATCCGGCTCATCGGACCTATTCCCTCAACCGCGTGGATTCCCATTGCACTGGTGTCCTTTCCAACCTCCTTCCGTGCCAGCGTCTTTTTAATTGCACTGGCCGTATGGTTCCCCACAACAGTGCTTACAAGCTCCGGCATCTCCAATGTTAAAAACGCCTATTTTGAAGTGTCGAGCACCCTGGGTGCCAGTAATTTTCAAAAGGTATTCCGCATTGCCGTTCCCGATGCCATGCCCAGTATTTTCATCGGGATCTTCAACGGAACCTGCTCTTCCTTTCTGACCCTGATGACAGCCGAAATGCTGGGTGTTAAATTTGGTATCGGCTGGTACATCAACTGGCAGAGGGAAATGCTGGCCTACTCCAATGTGTATGCAGGACTTATTGTCATAGCCGTTTCCTTTTCACTTATCATTACAGCCATGTTCAAAGTCCGTGATAGGCTGCTCAGCTGGCAGAAGGGAGTTATCAAATGGTAGAGATACATACCGGCGGCATACGGGCCGAAAATGTTCGCAAAAGCTTTGTTCAGCCTGACGGCCAAACCGTGGTTGCCCTCAACGGCGTCAATGTTCAAATAAAACCGGGGGAATTTGTTTCTCTTATCGGCCCCTCCGGCTGCGGCAAATCCACCTTTTTGAGGCTTCTGGCAGGCTTAACCCAGCCTGATGAAGGAGAATTCTCACTGGATGGTGAGACGATATCCGTACCCCATTATGAAAGAGGCCTGGTATTCCAGGATCCCACCCTGTTTCCCTGGCTTACCGTTTACGAGAACGTTGCTTTTGGACTTAAAATGCGCAATATCTACAAGCAGAAAAAGGGCGATGTGCTGGATTTCATAAAGCTTGTAGGCCTTGGCGGTTTTGAAAAGTCCTACCCTCACCAGCTTTCAGGAGGCATGGCTCAGAGAGCCGCACTTGCCAGAGCCCTGGTAAACCACCCGAAGGTACTGCTTCTGGACGAACCTTTTGGTGCTTTGGACGCTTTCACACGAATGGCAATGCAGGATGAGCTCATTAAAATCTGGAAGGAAAGGGGCACCACCATGGTTATGGTTACCCATGACGTGGATGAGGCCATTTACTTAAGTGACAGAATTTTGGTCATGTCGTCACGCCCCGCCAGAATACAAAGTATTCTTGATGTGGAAATCGGCCGGCCGAGAGCAAGAGACCTGCCCGACTTTTTGAATATGAGAGCAAAAATCCTCCAGATCCTGGACTTTGCAGGCAAGGTGGAGGACATACAGTATTATCTTTGATTGGCCGCCCTTTGCTTAAAGCAAATCCGGCTAAAAGGGAGGGGGTGTTCGATGCTCCCCCAGCTTGTGAATCCCATTACTCTTAGGCTTTATTATAATATTAAACTTTAAAATATTATAAAAATTAGAAATGAAATGAAAGGAAGAATAATTATGCGCACAATCAAAACGATCCGATTTCGTTTGGTATCCGTTAGGTTGGCAGCCGTATTAATTGCTGCTGCTCTGGCAGGTTGCGGATCTGTTTCCACCTCTTCCACGCCCACTCCTTCGGCAACGCCTAGCCCATCATCCGCCAGCCCCGGTACATCAGAAACTCCCTCTCAAACACCCGAGGCCACCAACAGTGATTATGTCCTTCGTGTAGGATATGGCGGAAGCCTTTGTGAAGCTCCTCTTCATATGGCCGTTGAGAAAGGCTTTTTTGAAGCCGAGGGCCTTAAGGTTGAGCTTGTGAAGCTGGCTCCCGGAACAATATTTGACTCCATCACCGCCAATCAGATAGACGCAGGGTTCAGCCTTCTTGCAAGCCTGATTCAGCCCCTTTCCAACGGGCTGCCCATTAAAATTACAACAGGCCTTCATACCGGTTGTGATAAGGTTCTTGTAAAGAAGGATTCCGGCCTTGAAAAGCCTGAGGACTTTAAGGGCAAGAAAATTGGTGTTCCCAGCATGAGCAGCAGCCCCATCATTTTCACCAAGCGTGTTCTGGCTGACAATGGCGTGGGTGTGAGCGTTGAGAATTCCGAAGTGGAATTTTTGGTCTACAGTACCACCGATCTGCCCCTGGCTCTTGCCAACGGCGCTGTTGACGCCATTGCCATGAATGACCCCACCGCAACCATTGCAGCAAATGAAAATGATCTTGCCGTTGTTTTCGATTCTGCTCTTGATGAGCCTTACAGCCAGCAATACTGCTGCTCCGCCTTTGTTCGTGAGAATATTGCCGCCGACTATCCCGACGTGGCTCTTAAGTATACCAGAGCGATGCAGGCAGCCAGCGCCTGGGTGCAGGAAAACCAGGATGAGGTAACCAAAATCCAGGTTGAGAACAAGTGGGTTGCCGGTGACGCGGAGGTTAATGCCCAAGTGCTGAAGACCTTTAACTACATTCCTTCCTACAGCGGTGCCTACGAAATCTTCGGAATTACGGCTCCCCAGCTTCAGGCTGTCGGTATGCTGGATAAATCCATTGATACAAAGGCTCTTCTGGAAAACAGCTTTGTCTTCCTTGAGGGAATTGAAGAACAGTTCAAATAATGAAGTTTAATCGGTGTACCGCCCGGGAATTATCCCGGGCGGCGGCCGATGTGAATGCGAATGGAGCCTTTTATGAGCAAGACCTGGCGAGTAGCGGTTGCCAGCCTGGATGGCAAGGTTATAAATCAACATTTTGGAAGAGCCGACAGCTTTTATATTGTGGATCTTCAATCGGACGGTTCAAAGCAGGTTATTGAACAAAGGAATGTGGTCCCCCTGTGTGTTGCAGGCGAGCATACGGATGAGGCGCTTCTGGAAAGCGTCACGGCTCTCCGGGATTGTTCGGCTGTTCTGGTAGCGAGAATCGGCGCGGTTGCCAAAAGGGCTCTTGAATTAAACAAGATAGCCGTATTTGAACAGCCCGATTACATAGACGATGCGTTGCAAAAATTGAGCAAGTATTTTATCAAGTCCAATAATGGGGTAAATAGGTTGAACTGATGGCCCCCAATATCTATTTACAGCGGAGGGAATGTATCATGGCAAAGAAAACCAAGCAAATAGCAATATATGGAAAGGGTGGTATTGGTAAATCCACTACGACGTCCAACCTGACGGCTGCATTATCCAAGCTGGGCTACAAGGTCATGCAGTTCGGCTGCGATCCGAAAAGCGATTCCACAAACACACTGCGCGATGGTACCTATATCCCCACGGTATTGGATACCCTGAGAGAAAAAAGTACGGTGAATGCCCATGATGTTATTCATACAGGCTTTAACGGCGTTTACTGCGTTGAAGCAGGAGGGCCGGCTCCCGGTGTGGGATGTGCAGGCCGGGGCATTATTACGGCTGTGGAGCTGTTCAAGCAGCAGCGCATTTTTGAAGAGCTGGACCTGGATTATGTCATTTACGACGTACTTGGTGACGTTGTATGCGGCGGCTTTGCGGTACCCATTCGCGAAGGTATCGCACAGCACGTGTTTACCGTATCCTCAGCCGACTTTATGGCTGTTTACGCTGCCAACAACCTTTTTAAAGGTATTAAGAAATACTCCAATGCGGGGGGAGCGCTTTTGGGAGGCGTTATTGCCAATTCCATCAACCAGCCCTATTCCCGTGAAATTATTGACGATTTCGTAACCCAGACTAAAACTCAGGTTGTGGAATACATCCCCAGATCGGTTACGGTTACTCAATGTGAGCTTCAGGGAAAAACCACCATTGAAGCAGCATTTCATTCGGAACAGGCTAAAGTGTACTTAAGCCTGGCTGAAAAGGTGGCTAATCACACCGATTCCAAAACACCGGAACCTCTTGGTGTACAGGAGCTCAGAGATTGGGCGGCAAAATGGGGGGATTACCTTCTGGCCCTTGAGACCGGAACCATCCGTCCCGAGCTTTCTGCCAATTTATAAATGCTGACTCCCGATTATTCTGACTCAGGGCATTAAGGAACAGTCTGCTAAAATACCCCATAGGTATTGTCTCCTGAGGCGCGGGCATAGCCCGGATAGACCTGGCCGTCCGTAAAAAACCGGCCTGATTGGCTCCTGAGGGCGCGGGCACATCCCGCTTTAGAAATCGGATTTTAATAAATACCTAGCAAAGACAAAACTGTGAGTCGCCTCCATGCGGACGCTCAACCCGTTATGAGTGTCCGATTTTTTTTGCTCAAAATGCCATTCAAAATCCTTCTCCTTAAGATTGGTGGCCAGTACATTAAGGTGAAATTTCCAATTTGCAGCAGGGGATTCTAAAGCCTTCAGAGGCCTAAGTCCAAAGCTGCAGCGGCAGTCGGAAGCCTTTTCTCTGAAGAGGATCAGATAACCCTCCCCAGGGCCCGTTACCGTCTGGAATCCCGTAAAGGAGGCACCGTCGGGCATTTCTCCTATAGAGAAGGTTTGCCCTGCGAATAGCCCGCTGCGCTCCTTTTTATAAACGGCAATCATCCTTCTCAGAAGCTCAACCTCCTCATTGGGCAGGGAGCCAAGCTCCATCCATAAAAGGGGATTGGCTATCATTACCGAGGCAAACAGATAATCCATGGAATAAAGTCCGGGAGCAAAGGGATCCCCCTCATATACCGGCCTGTTCCTTGTATTGTTCAAAAGCTCAAACTGAAATTTGCAGGCTGGAAGATAGCGGTTGAGGGACCAAAGATTTTTTAAGGTGTTGTGGGGATAATAATTGCCCCAGTCCGTGTACCTGTTTTCAACAAACAGCGTGCCGTACTGCTTTTCATAAAGATAACCCAGCCTGTCCTCGGCCGTGATGTCCTGATTGACGGCAATTTGGCCATTGCTTCTTCGGGTCACTGCTTCAAGGAACTTCAGATAATTGGCCTCAGCCCGTTTATTTCGTATTTTTACGCCGTCAAGCTTAAAGCAGTCGATGCCGCAGGTTTCGTAGTAGCTCACCAGCAGATTGCTGTCCTTCTCCCAATGGCAAAAATCCTCACTGGAGTCGGGTGAAAACCATAGGCCCAGACGAATACCTCTTTCCCTGGCATAATCCGACAGAGGCTTTAACCCGTTAGGGAATTTATCACTGTTTATGGACCAGAATTCCGGATCCGTCTTGTGATAACCTTCCCATACGCCGCCGGTCTTGAGCTTGGAATTGCTTGTAATGCCCTTTTGCCAGCCATCGTCAATTTGGACGATATCAACCCCCAACCGATGGGCCGTGTCCAGCTCCCTGTAAATGAATGCTTCACACACTGCCGCGTCCTGATTCCGATCGCCCCAGGTATTGGACATAATAAAGCTTGCGCCGGAAGGATCCCCTTTGAACACTTCCCGGTAAAAGCTCTTGTACTGCTCAAAAAGCGTTTCCGGTGCTCCCAGCCCCAGGGTTGCGCCATAGCTTCGGTAAAGGTTGCCTTTTTTGAGAGGAAGATCTATCCCTGTCCCTGAAAGCGCTGCCTGTCCGTTATGCAGCATCAGATCATAGCCCGGATAGTTTATGGCGCTGGAGGGGGTAGGCGCCTCCTTTACCAGAAGGAGTCCCCGGTGCCTGCCGTAATCGTTTATAAGAAAGAGGTTTCCGGTTAATTTCAGGCTTTCCCTGGAATAGAGAAGCTGCTCCTTTTCAAGTACCAGTGTATCGTGCCTGTCGGTTTTATCATAAAGCGCTACATTCTTAACTTTATAATGGCCCTTGGGAGGAAGCACGAAAAAGTCAACCGTGTCTGTGGAAGTGCCTGATGCTGTCGAAGGGGTAATCGGCGGGGTGGTTTCTATGCCTGTTGCACTATCCCCCGGGAAAGGTTCGTCAGCCGTCGGCAGAGCCCTTTCCCCAAAGGCCTCCGCTTCCCAGTAAAGGCTTATAAAGGGCTGATCCGGAAAAAGGCTTATATGGAGGCTTACCTCACCCTCCGAGCCTGTTCTTTTGAATACGGCTTTCAGAAAAGGCTTGCTTAGGCCGTAATGATCCTGCACCTGTGCGGTAAAGGCGGGTGAAGATCCTTCCAGGGAAAGACCGAAATCAGGAAAGAAGGGGGCTTCGGTTTCTTCATTTCCCCACAACCAGCCGGAATTGGGCTTAATGGGACCGCGCAGCTGCAGCCGGCCTTCTTTGAGCTCAAAGGTTCTTTGAATGAGGTGGTTTCCTACAATCAGGTTTTTTCCGTCAAAACGTGCATAGCAGTCTTTGTAATTTTGTTCATGCATGTTAAGTTCCTCACAATTCCTTTATTGTATGTCCTATTCCTATCACTTCAATTATACCTATTATATCAAAAGCTCGTGGGCATCCAACCCCTCACTTAAGCCAGATTTGCTTACGCAAAGGGCTGCCAATCAAAAAGCAAGCTTCCTGTTTATGCGGTAAGCTTTTGGCGTCACACCGTATTTTTCTTTAAAGCGTTTAATGTAATAGGCTGAACTGTTAAAGCCCGCAGAAAAGGCGATTTCATCAATGGTAAGGGCGGTGTTAACCAAAAGCTCCACGGATTTATCCAGCTTTAAGGCCGTGACATAATCCACAAAGCTGTTGCCGGTTTCTTCACGGAATATTCGGCCCAGGTAGTTAGGGCTTATTTGAAAGGCTTCCGCTGTCTGTTCCAGGGAGAGGGCGGCAGATAAATTCTGCCGTATGTAGGTCATAATCTGATCCATAACGGGAAGGCTTTTGTATGCGCAGCGGTTTTCCAGCAGGCTAAAGCTGTTTCTTATGACATTTAGCAGCCACTGGCCCAGCTCCTCGATGGTATTGCTGTACAGAAACTGTCTGTTAAGCTCATCATGGGTTAATTCAGGGGTAAAGAGATTAAGGCTTTTTAAATATTTGGATAAAACATACATTAAGCTCAAAAGCCGTTGATTGCAATGATCATAGGTATAATTTCCCGAGGTGCACAAGCCTATCAGCTCGGCAGTTTTGACCTCCAGAGCTCCCATCTGGCGATCGTTGAGGTTCTTCTGAAATTCGTCAATGAGCTCAAAGGGGATTTCCTGGCTGTCACAGTTTAAGGCGTTTATTTCTTCACGCAGGAGGTATTTTCTGCCCGACAGCAGAAAAAGGTAGGGCTTAAGCTCCATAAGCTCCTGATAGAGCCTGCCTATGGCAGAGGGGCTGGTGCAGTCGGAGCTGATGCAAAGGGTGCAGTGGGTTTGGAGATGATCCCTGCAATACAGATTAAAGGCCGTAAGGGCACTGTAGAGTGCTGCTTCCTTTTCAGAGGTATAGCTGCACAGGACTGTTACGGAGTAATCAAAGGTTTTTACTCCGTAGAAGGATATACCGCTGACCTCACTGAGCTTTTCCAAATAGGAGATGAGCTGATAGATCATAAACTCGGTTTTAGGCTCGTGAATACTGCCGGAACGGGGTGGCCGGAGAAAGAGGCAGGCTACGCGGAAACAGGGGCCGTTAAGCCGCATGTCCAAAAATTCCAGACTTTCGCTTATAACCCGGCTGTCTGACAGGCTGCCGTTTAATAGAGCCTGGATAAAGCCGTACTGCATGGTTTTTTTATTATCGCCGAAGGCTTTTTCATATTGCTGATTGGCGGCGTTTAACCGGTCCAGGGTAAAGCGAATATAGGCGTACTCATCCTGAAAACCCTTTTCCGAAGGAGGAAAAAAAGCTCCCCAGCCTTCGTCAGAGGAAACGATCTGCTTAAGGGGCTTATAGAGCTTGTGGGAAAAGATCCGGGCAAGGACAAGGCCAATGAGCAAAACACCCAGTACGGTAAATGTAAAGGTTAGCTGAAGGGTGGCCGAATCCCTGTAGAAGGTTTTCATGGAAGTAACGGAAAGAATCAGGTAGGTGCTGAAGCGGGAGGGTGCGCAGGAAATGATGTAGGAGCTGTCCCCGTCGGCACGGAAAATAAAGCTGTCGTCGCTGTTTACCTCCAGCTCCTTTAAAAGATGGGTTCTGCTCAAGCGGGCATCAAGCTCCGCACTGTCTCCGTAAACCACCTCGCTGTCCCGGCTTATAAGGTAATAGCCCGTATCCGCCGTTTCATAGCTGGAAAGGATGTCCCTTATGGCGGACATGCGAAGCTGAACCGCTACCACACCCCTTGTATTGCCATAGGAAGCATTTTGAGGGAAGGCGCTGAAAAAGACCAAGGTATCGTCTTCTCTGGGATTCATGCCAATCTTTCGCCACCAGGCATTCCCTGCTCTGTTCTCAGGCGGATCCCACCAGTCAAGTGCTTTATCCTCACTGTTTAAATAGGTTAGGCCGGTGCCCGAGGACACGGTGAGGTTTGGCTTGCGGTAGTAGATATCAATGGATTGGATAATTCCTGAATTGCTGTAGGAAACATTTTTAAGGGAGGTATAGATGGCATTGAGCTTAATGTGCTTATTGAGCTCCGGATCATTGGAAAAGGAGGTTACGCTGGGATAGAGCCTCTCGTTTCCGATGAGCTCAGTAAAAGTATAAAGCGCCGGTGAAAAGAATTTTTGATCCAGGTAGCTTGCGATTTGCTGGATTAATATTTTATTATGCCGCTCAATGGCATTATCGTAGTTGCGAATGAGGAAGAGATAGGTTATCCCTCCCATCAGCAGGGAAACGATGGATACGGCGCTAAAAAAATACAATATGGTTTTTCCTTTAATGGAAGTCAGCTTTTTGAATGTCAGCATGCTTAACGTTCACTTCCTCCTTACGGGGAATGGTTGAAAGAAAAGGCCGGATGCTTAAAATATCAGAATGCGGTGGAAGATTTGCCGTGCCGCCAAATTAATATAACACAGATAGGGGTGCTTTTCAATGAAAAGGATAATGGGGTATTTATTTGAAATCAGCCTGTATAAGGGGTTTCAACAGATTTAGTGTTGAAAGTTCTTATAAGTGTGGATTTTTTATAGTCCAAAAAGAAAGGGGGTTTAACGATCCCCTTTCTTTTTTATTTACCGTTAGGAGAGGGGGCGGTATGCTTTTTTTGCGGAGGCTGTTCCATGGCTTTGGGGTCTTACGCAGAATCTTATTTCTAAGGAGGAACGTTTTTGGAAGCGATAAAAGCCGGGACGGCAAAAGCTCTGCCCAATAGAAAAGGAATAGGGGATCGCCTGCTTAAAGGCTTAAAGGAATACTGGAAATGCAGGTATCTTGTAATTCTTTTTATTCCAGCAGTTTTATATTACGCCTTATTTCGGTACGGACCTTTGTACGGCATTCAGATTGCCTTTAAAAACTATATTTTTAAGCTTGGTATAACAGGCAGCCCGTGGGTGGGCTTTGATAATTTTGTTACCCTTTTTTCCATACAAAGCTTCAGGGAGGTTTTTTTCAATACCTTAATTATAAGCCTCTACAAGCTGATATTTACTTTTCCCGCGCCGATTGTCTTTGCCATACTTTTAAGCGAGCTTCGCGGCCTGCGCTTTAAAAAAACGGTTCAAAGCATCAGCTACCTGCCTCATTTTGTATCCTGGGTTATACTGGGGGGCCTGTTCCTTCAATTCCTTTCGCCGTCAACGGGGCCGATTAACCAGGCTTTAAAAAGCCTGGGCCTGGAGCCTATTTATTTTCTGGCGGATCCCAAATGGTTCCGAAGTGTCCTGGTGGTATCGTCGCTGTGGAAGGGTGTTGGCTGGGGTTCTATTATTTACCTGGCATCCATTTCCTCCATTGATCCTGAGCTGTATGAAGCGGCGGAAATGGACGGAGCGGGACGTTTGCGAAAAATATGGAACATTACCCTGCCTTCCTTAGTTCCTGTCATTACCATCATGCTTATCTTTGCCATAGGTGGCATTGTCAATGACGACTTCGATCAGGTATTTAACCTGTACACCCCCGCTGTTTACCGGGTTGGGGATGTTTTGAGCACCTACACCTACCGCATCGGCCTGGTGGATTTAAGATACAGCTTCTCAACGGCAGTGGGGCTTTTCAAAAACGTGCTGGCCTTTGTTCTCATCCTGGGAGCCAATGCAGCAGCCAAGC
The DNA here is from genome assembly GCA_023424865.1 of Bacillota bacterium. The sequence continues at coordinate 11,908 of JAFADM010000418.1, forward strand.
GCATCAACGAGTACGGCATATGGTAAGGGGGGAGAGCTTATGAAAAGTATTCTAAAAAGAAGAACGGCAGGGGATTGGTTCTTCGACAAGTTTAACGTCCTGTTTATGATCCTTTTTTGCATCGCGACGGTTTATCCTTTTTTATACCTTATAGCCATGTCCTTCGGAGGCTCGGCCAATATGGGTTTTTCCCTCATACCCGCCCATGCGGAAACGGAAGCCTACCTACGGGTGTTCAGCAATAAGCACATTGCTACCGGCTTTTTCAATTCGGTAAAACGAACTTTACTGGGTACGGGAATCACCCTGTTTTTTACCATCTGCACAGCTTATGCCCTTTCCAAAAAGCACTTTCCCAACCGGACCTTCTGGACGGGCTTTATTGTCTTTACCATGTTTTTTTCCGGAGGGCTCATTCCAGAGTACCTGCTCGTAAGGGGTCTGGGAATCTACAATTCCCTATGGGCCATGATACTTCCGGGGTTAATCAGTGCCTACAACATGATAATCATGCGCAATTCCTTCATGAGCCTGCCCTATGGGCTGGAGGAATCGGCTAAAATTGACGGGGCAAACGATATTGTCATCCTGTTTCGTATTGTGGTGCCGGTGTCCGTTCCCATTATCGCCACGGTTGCCCTTTGGACCTCGGTAGGGCACTGGAATGCCTGGTTCGACTGTATGATTTATATCCAGGATACATCCCGGCAGGTGCTTCAGATCATTCTGCGCCGGATTGTACTGGAGGGCACTTCACAGCTTATGGAGCTCAACAGCTCCGTGGATACGGGAACTGCAAGCCCTGATTCCATTAAAGCGGCTACCATCATAGTTGCCACCATTCCCATACTGCTGGTGTATCCGTTTATTCAAAAGTATTTTGTAAAGGGTATTATGGTTGGCTCCTTCAAGGGATGACCAGGAAAGCTATTCGCCGACGTATGCCTGATATAAAATAAATAAGGACTGGCTCATAGAAGCCAAAAGGAGGATTTTATGAAAAGAGGGAACCATAGGCCGTTATTAGCTGCCGTGCTGGCAGGGGTGCTCCTGTTTTCGGGCTGCACAACGCAGGGCACAACAGGAGGGGGAGGCACCGGGACAGGCACTCCCACAGCAACTCCGACAGCAGGGGCAGGTGATGCGGCGGATCCCACCAAACCTGATCCCGACAAGAAATACACCATTACCTGGGTAACCTATCAGCTCGCGCCTCTTGACGAAAACGCAAAAATGATTCAGTACTGGAACGAGCAGTTTAATGTGGATCTCCAGGTGTGGAATATAGACAACAGTAATTCGGAGGAAATTTTAAGCCTTAAATTCGCATCAGGTGAAATACCCGATGTACTGCGTATCGGTTCGGTCTCCCAGTTTCAGAAGTTCAGCGACCAGCAGATTCTGGCTAAGATCCCGGAGGGTATGGCCGAAACCTATATGCCCAACGTTGTAACTCAACTGGAAAAGGAGCTCCCAGGCATCCTTCGCTACGGCATGCTGAACGGGGAAACCTATGCCATACCGGCGGAAGTGCGCACCCATAACCTTTTCCGCGCACCTATTGTTTACAGGGGCGACTGGATGGAAAATGTGGGGGTGACCAAAACCCCCGAAACCCTGGACGAGCTTGAGACACTGCTCTATAAATTTGCCAAGGAGGATCCTGACGGCAATGGCAAGGCGGATACCTACGGCCTTTCCCAGACAGCTCTCAATGCCGTTTACGGTGCCTTTGGCTATGTGAGGGGACAATGGAACGACAAGGACGGCAAGCTTGCCTATTCCTCCACTCAGCCTGAAATGAAGCAGGCTCTGGCCGTTCTCAACAAATGGTACAAGGACGGCGTACTGGATCCGGAATTCATTACGGGGGAGAACAAGGGCGGCTATTGGGCACTTTCCCATTCCTTTATTGAAGGGCGTATCGGCATGTCCAGCATGGGCTCCTATTACCACTGGTCGCCTTTAAATCTTGAGGCCGAAAAGGGCGCCAATCCCAAGGAAATGGCAGCCACAAACCCTGGTATGGAAAATGAACTTGCTTTTGGGCTTCCTCCCACAGGCCCGGACGGCAAAAGCGGTATGCCCAAGGGCAATCTGTTTTCCGGCGTTATGCTGGCCTTTGGAAGCCATATGGAGCAGGAGCCGGATAAAATGGCAAAGGTAATGGAGATTCATGAATACCTGTCAGGTACCTCGGAAAAGAACTATTTTACAGCCTGGTTCGGAATCGAAGGGGAGGACTGGAATTACAGCCCCTCGGGCATACCTGTAGCCAGAGAGGGCCTGGAGCCCCAGCAGATGTCCGCCATGGGCGCTCACGGCGTTTTGAAAATATTTGCCACCATGCAGTACGATTCCTTATTGGATAAAGCCCGCTATAACTGGGGCAAGGAGAATAAGTTTGATGTGGGAGGCCTTGAAAGCAAGCTTGTGGGAACGCTTCCTTCCGCGGGTATTTATGGCACTGAAACAGGCAAGATAGAGGACGAGGCCTTTATCGGAATCATCACCGGCGACAAGCCTCTGGATTATTTTGATGAGTTTGTAAAGCAGTGGGGAGCCGCAGGCGGCGACGTACTGACAAAAGAAGCCAATGAATGGTATGAAAACTTTAAATAAGCCAGGCTGAAACAATGCCAGGCGATAGGTGTCCTAACCATACGCCAACACCCGAATAAATGAAATTCCAAATCAAAGAGGGGTTGGCAAAGACTATCCTTAAAATAAGCAAAACCCGAAAAAAGCCGCATTATGCGGCTTTTTTCGGGTGAAAGGAGTCAAAAACAATTAAGAAGAATGGAAACGCATGGAGAATCTATGGTAATTAATTGTTACTGCTTATTCTGCGAAAAGTGCTGTTGAAAGATAACGCTCACCGGTGTCGGGAAGAATAACCACAATGGTTTTTCCCTTGTTTTCAGGGCGTTTGGCAAGCTCGGTGGCAGCATAAAGAGCTGCACCGGAGGATATGCCCACCAGTAAGCCTTCCGCTTTGGCCACAGCACGGCCGGTAACAAAGGCTTCTTCGTTCTTTACCTTGAAAATTTCATCATAAACAGCGGTATTGAGGACATCGGGTACGAAGCCTGCGCCAATACCCTGAATTTTATGGGGGCCGGCCTTGCCTTCGGAAAGTACGGGGGAATCAAAAGGCTCAACCGCAATAATTTTAATGTCCGGCTTCTTGGACTTTAAGTATTCGCCAGCACCGGTAATGGTTCCGCCTGTTCCGATACCGGAAACCAAAATGTCAACAGCACCGTCGGTATCGTCCCAGATTTCAGGACCGGTAGTGGCTTTATGAACCGCCGGGTTGGCAGGATTGACAAACTGGCCGGGAATAAAGGAATGGGGAGTTTCATTTGCCAGCTCCTCCGCTTTGGCAATGGCGCCCTTCATACCCTTGGAGCCTTCGGTGAGAACCAGCTCGGCACCATAGGCCTTTAAAAGGTTTCTGCGCTCAACGCTCATTGTCTCGGGCATGGTAAGGATAATGCGGTAGCCCTTTGCGGCAGCAACGGAAGCAAGGCCAATACCTGTGTTTCCGCTGGTAGGCTCAATAATAATGGAATCCGGCTTTAAGAGGCCCTTGGCCTCGGCATCCTCGATCATGGCCTTTGCAATTCTGTCCTTAACACTTCCTGCGGGATTAAAATATTCCAGCTTCGCAATCACGGTAGCTTGAAGCTCATGCTTATCATTGTAGTTCGAAAGCTCGAGTAGAGGTGTCTTGCCGATAAGATCGGTTAACGTTTTATAGATTTTAGACATGAGGACACTTCCTTTCATCATTTAAATATTAATGGTTCCTACATGAATACTATGATAAAATATAAGATATTCACATTTATTTGGTTAATTATTGATAAAAATTATTCCTATATGTTTAATATAATATATTTATGATAATCCTATAGAGTGAATTTGTCAAGTGAAAGGCGGCATTATTATTTGCAGGCAGCAGCATTTTTATTGACAGTTGGAATGATTTCGCCTATCATTTAAAACATAGTATGAAAGTAGGAAATGGAGCGTAGTTATGAGAATTTCTGCGAAGGCACGTTATGCGCTGGCATCCATGATTCATTTAGGACAAAATTATAATAATGGAGAAAATGTAACGGTTGTCAGTATATCTGAAAGGCTTGGCATATCCAAAATTTATCTGGAGCAGGTCTTTTCCCTCTTAAAAAGAGGCAGTCTGGTCAATTCAGTTAAAGGCGCACAGGGAGGCTATCAATTAACCCGGGCTCCCCAAAAGATAACGGTACTGGAAATTATGTTTGCAGTTGAGGTTTCCCTTTTTGAGCAGACTGAAACCACTGTGCCGGAAAAAGCGCCGGAAGTGGACAAGGCCATGGTGCATCTGATTTTTCAATCCCTGGATTCGGTTGTACGGAACAGACTGCAAAAAATAACTCTGGCAGATCTGGTGACTGAGGTAGAGCACAGCAAATCGGATCAGGCTTTAATGTACTTTATATGAGGCTTTAACCGCAGCTACCCGCTTAAGGCACCAAGGAGAAACTTATGATTTATGATTTTGACAGCGTCATTGACCGAAAAGGTACTGACTCATTGAAATTTGATTTTACAAAGCAAAGAGGAAAACCGGAGAATATCATGCCCCTTTGGGTGGCGGATATGGATTTCCGTACAGCGCCCTGTGTTATCGAGGCTCTTGTTGAAAAAAGCCGCCATGGCATTTTTGGCTATTCGGACAGCGGACAGGCTTATTTTGATGCCGTCAAGGGCTGGATGGTGGACCGGTTTGGCTGGGAAACCCGCCCCGAGTGGCTTGTAAAAACGCCTGGCGTGGTTTATGCGCTGTGCACCGCTATCCGGGGACTTACCGAAAAGGGGGATGCGGTTCTCATTCAGCAGCCCGTTTACTATCCCTTCTTTCTGTCCATTCTCAATAATGAGCGAAAGCTTGTGAACAATGCTCTTGTAAACGAAAACGGCCGTTACCGGATTGATTTTGAGGATTTTGAGAAGAAGATCGTGGACAATGGGGTAAAGCTCTTTATTCTCTGCAATCCCCATAATCCTGTGGGCAGGGTTTGGACAAGGGACGAGCTTGTGAGAATGGGCGACATTTGTATGAAGCACGGCGTTTTAGTGATTTCCGATGAAATTCATCAGGACTTTATTTTTCCCGGACATAAGCATCTGGTTTTTTCGGCCTTAAAGCCCGGTTATTCGGATAGGACCATTACCTGTACGGCACCGTCTAAAACCTTCAATCTGGCAGGCTTGCAGATCTCCAATATCTTTATTGAGAATCCCGAAATACGCCGTAAGTTTGAACAGGAGATGGCAAGAAGCGGTTACGGCGAGGTCAGTATTATGGGCCTTGTTGCCTGCAAAGCGGCCTATGAAAAAGGAAAAGAGTGGCTGGATCAGCTTATGGTGTACCTTATCGGCAATACGGAGCTTGTTAGAAGCTATGTTGAAAAGGAAATGCCGGGTGTCCGGCTCATTGAGCCGGAAGGCACCTACCTTCTCTGGCTGGATTTCAGGGCCCTTGGCATGAGCGGCAAGGAGCTGGATGAGTTTATCATTAACAGGGCCGGGCTATGGATAAACACCGGAGAAAAATTCGGCATAGAAGGGGAAGGCTTCCAGAGAATTAATATTGCCTGCCCCCGTACTTATCTTGAACAAGCCCTTAAAAAGCTGGCAAAGGCCGTCAGAGAACGCTGAGAGACTCTTTTGTCAAAGGACGCTGAGAGACTCTTTTGTCAAAGGACGCTGAGAGACTCTTTCGTCAGAGAACACTGAGAGGTTCTTCCGTCAGGCTTCCCGAAGCCATTTTAAGCTGCCTTTTGCCATAGCTTGCCGCAGCCGGGTCGTGGGTGACAAGGAGGACGGCCGTTCCTTTTTCAACAATATATCCAAAAAGCGCCATGATATCTTTGGTTGTCTCGGTGTCCAAATCACCAGTGGGTTCGTCGGCAATGAGTATACCAGGTGTATTGATAAGAGCCCGTGCAATGGCTACCCGGCGGCTTTCTCCGCCGGAGAGCTGGGCGGGGTACATGGAGGCAAGATGGGCTATGCCCAAATTCTTAAGAAGCACGGAAGCCAGCTCCCAGGGATTGCCTTCCCGCTTAAATAGGTAAAAGGGGAGGGCCACATTATCCAATACGCTAAAATTATTTAAAAGGCTGCGTCCCTGTGGGATAAAACCGATACGTGTATTTCGCACCTCAGAAATGTCCCTGTCGTTAAACCCTTCATACACCCTTCCGTCGTAGGCGATCTGTCCGGAGGTAGGGGTTAAAAGGCCTGCCAGCATATTTAAAAGCGTACTTTTACCGCTTCCTGATTTTCCCGTAATGCATATAAAATCACCGGGATTGACGGTGAGGCTTACCCCGTCCACTGCGGAAAATGAACTGCCACCCCTTGTGTATTGTTTAATCAGTTCTTTCGCTTCAAGAAGCATTATTCTCCCTCCCTTATCATGGTATAGGTTTCGGATCTTCCAATTTTGATTGCGCTGAAAGCGGCTGCGGCAGGACCTGTCAGAAAAGCCAGTACAAGGCTTCCCAGTGCGTAAAGCACAAGTATTCCTAAGCCGGGCTGGAGGTAAGGCGCGTCAATGGCTTTGCTGATGGAGGCACTGTAGGGAAACAGAAAAAGAGAAGCCAGAAAAAGTCCCGCCACAGAGCCTGCGAGGCTTATGTAGGAAGCTTCCAGCAGAATGATTCCCGAAAGCTTTTTCCTGGTTGCTCCAATAGCTCTTAAAATGGCGAATTCACGCTTACGCTCATGGATGGAAAGGGAAAACACCGCTGCCAGAACGCCTGCTGCCAAAAGCCAAAGAAGCAGGGACAAGCCGCCCAGTATAAGGGGAAGGGAATCCAGCCCGCTGGAGATATTTCTTAGAAGGTTCTGGGACAGTATAACGTCTATTCCTTCATCGCCGTACAGACGGAGAATTTCCGTGTTCACGTCCAGTACCTTTACTCCGGCTTCCACATTAACAATGAGGGATGAAATACTGTTTTCCTCATGCTGGATAAAGCCCCCAAGGCGGGTGTAATCGGCTGCGGCTACCCAGGCTGAGTCCATATTCATAAAAACCGAGGTATCAAAGCCCATGCCTGTTTTCTCAAGCTGTCCGATGACAAGATAATCCCTGTCAAAAAAGGAAAGGGTTTCACCCACTTGCGCGTCTACACTGGAGCCAATAACAATTTCAAAATCCCCCAGAGTTTTTTTAAGCTGGCCGGTTAGCCACGGGGTTATGGCAAAATCCGTTTTAGGATCAAAGCCGATAAGCTGAACGGGCCAGGAGCAGCATTCATGGGAAAAGGAGGAGATGAAAAGCTGAGGGGAAACCTCCTTTACCCCTTTGACAGAGGCAATTTTATCCTTCATGGCGCCGTCAAAGTAAAAGGTGCTGGGCTCTCCTCTGAGCAAGGCTCCGGCAGCATCCTTTTCGTAGCCCTGGGGGACAATCATCAAGTCGGCGCCCAGACGGCGAGACATGCTATCAATGCCGTTAGTGAGACTTCCCGCAATAACCGAGCCGCTGAAAAGCGCAAAAGAAAGCAAAGCCACCAGAAATAAGAGGCAGCCGGAGCGAAAGGCGCGATGGGTGAGATTGTGAAGGGTTATTCCGGAGGTGGTTAACCTGGATGCTTTCATAAACGGTACGATCCTTTCCGCAATTTACTGAAGAGTCGACATTAGGCCTCGTTGGGAGTATTTTTCAGATACCTGGCATAGAGGTAGAGGCCATTTAAAAGGGCTGCTGCAATAAGCAGGATTCCCAGCACCACAAGTGAGGGGAGGGCAAGGATTCGGCATTCCATGGAATGGCTGCCGCAAACGCCGATAAGTACGGTGGGTATAAGAAGGGTTAATATCCCTAAGGGAATAAGGCCCAGGTTTACGCCAAAGCGAAGAGCAGGATTTTTAAAAAAGGCGAGGAAAAGGCCGGAAAGAAAAATAACACCGCCAATACCGATTTCTGCCCTTCCGGTCCAGAAGCAGCGCATGATCATGTCTCCCTCCGCTTCACAAACCTTAAAAAGGAACTGAGGTCCAAGAGCGATTAAGCTGCCAAATACGGCGACTAGCAGACCTGAGAAAATACGGTTTTTCATATAAAAGTCACTCCTGAAAAAATACTTACTATTAAGATATGAATACTATGGAATTAGCGTAACATGATATGCTTTATCCGTCAATAAAAAACTTATTCCTCTGGGATAAGGAAATTGACAGCCGAGTTTAATATTTAAAAGGCCAAGGCCTCAGGTCCTAAGGCCTTGGCCTGGAGTTCGTAAAATACGTATAGCCGGTTAACTCCAGGCATCGGACAGCAGTGCCGTTCCCTCAAAAATTTGCCTGTCCGTAAGCCCCCCGTAGCCCAGAAGAACGGTTCCTGCATGGTTTTCCGGCACCTTTCCGGAAAAATAGGGTGACAGGCCGTATATTTTAACACCTTGTGCCTGAGCCCTGTTAAGCAGCTCTTCCTCCGATAGGGTGAGGTTTGGCTTGTAGAGAAGATGATGGCCTGCGTTTTCGCCCAGAACAACTCCCTTGCTGTTAAAGGCCTCCAGTTGGGACACCAGCAGCTCCCGCTTGGCGCTGTAATGCTTGCGCATTTTATTGAGATGACGCTCAAAAAAACCGCCGTCCAAAAAAGCTGTCAGGAGCTTCTGCTCATGGCGCGAAACCGGACAGGCGCTCATGAAAGGCCCTTTATGGTAGGCTTCCAGCAGGGAGGGGGGAAGAACCATATAGCTTATTCGCACCGATGGCGCGATGGCCTTGGAAAAGGTTCCCAGGTAAATGACACGTCCCATGGCGTCAATGCTTTGAAGGGAGGGAATGGGCTTCATTCCGTAACGGAATTCACTGTCGTAATCATCCTCAATAATGTAGCTCTCAGGACAGAGGCTGGCCCAGTTGATGAGCTGGATCCTGCGGCTGATGGGCATGCTGATGCCCAGCGGAAACTGGTGGGAAGGCGTTATGTAAACGGCGGATACCTTCATGGTATGAAGAGGCGCCACAGGAAGGCCCTTTTCATCGATGGGCAGGGAAATGACCTTGTGGCCCATGCTCTCAAAAATACGGTATGCCTTGTTGTAAACGGGGTTCTCCATAACAAGGTAGGGTCTTTGTCCGCTGCCTGTTATTTTCCCGGAACCGTAGGCGGGAAGGCCTGAGCCGGGAAGAAGCATGCTCAGGATAAGCAGCAGGTAATCGGTGCCTGCACCGATTATAAGCTGGTCCGGAGTGCAGTTAACACCTCTGGATTCATGGAGATATCGGGTGACAGCTTCACGGAACTCAGGATCGCCCTGGGGCGGAGAGGACTTAAAAAGCTGGGGATCCATTTGGTTGAAAATATCCTTGAGAAGCTTGCGCCAGGTGTTGAAGGGAAATTCGCCATAGGCTGTGTCCGAGGGGGAAAAATCTATCTTAAGGGGATTAGCTTCTGTTGCAGGGACGGAAGAAGCCTGCTTCTTAAGCGATCCGGCATGATTCAGGGGCTTAAACTCATCCAGATGGGAGATGTAGAAGCCCTTTCTTGCAACCGCAACGATATAGCCCTCGGAAAGAAGCTGCTCATAGGCGGAGGAAACCGTATTGACGCTCACCCCCAAATGCGCGGCCAGGGTGCGCTTGGAGGGAAGTGAGCTGTTGGATTTTAAAAGGCCTGTTTGAATTTCTTTTTTTATTTGCCTGTAAATTTGCTCATAGAGTGGAATGCCCTCATCGGAAGGGGGCAGTATAAGTCTGTACATGGCGGATACTCCTTAGTCTGATACTATTAAATATGAATAAACTGATACTTTCTATAGTATCAGTTTTTCGTTATTATAGCTTTATTGCAAAATGACGTCAAGTGATGCGCCTTGTTCCGTCTCTGGCATAGGGGGCGGAACAGGGGAGACTTATTCATTGTTCGGGAGGGTTTAAAATGAGTGTACGAAACAAAACCGGTGAAGGCCGGGAGGCTGTCCGGGAACCGGAAAGACAAAAGCGGATAGCCGCTATCCACGATATTTCATGTGTGGGACGCTGCTCCCTTACGGTTGCTCTGCCCATATTGTCGGCAGCGGGAATTGACACGGGGGTGCTGCCCACGGCGGTATTGTCCACACATACGGGAGGCTTTACCGGTTTTACCTACAGGGATTTAACTTCGGACATTCAGCCCATTTCCGACCATTGGAAATCTCTGGATTTAAAGTTCGATGCTCTTTACAGCGGTTTTCTGGGGTCCTTCGACCAAATCGATCTTGTGGCCGATCTTTTTGAACGCTTTAAAACCAAGGATAATCTGGTAATGGTGGATCCGGTTATGGCTGACGAAGGAAAGCTTTACAGCATTTATTCGACGGAAATGGCCAGGGGTATGGCCAAGCTTTGCGCCAAGGCCGATATCATACTGCCCAATTTAACGGAGGCCGCCTTTATCCTTGATGAAGACTATGTGGAAGGGCCCTATACCCGTGAATATATCGAAGGCATGCTTCACCGATTGTCACGGCTGGGGCCGAAAAAGGTTGTATTGACCGGAGTGTGGTTTGATAAAAAGCAGTTGGGAGCCGCGGCGCTGGACAGCGAAACCGGGGTTATCAGCTATGCTTTTTCAAAAAAAATAGAGGGCCATTTCCATGGAACGGGGGATGTTTTCGGAAGTGCGCTCCTGGCGGGGCTCATGAACGGATTTTCTCTGGAAAAGTCCATTGAAATCGGTGTAAATTACACCTATTCCTGCATCGAAAAAACCGTGGAGCTCAACCAGGAGCGCAGATACGG
>JAFADM010000333.1 GCA_023424865.1 Bacillota bacterium
AACAGCCTATAATAGGTGTAAAGGATCCAAAGGAGGATATGTCCATGGCCCAATACTTTCTTGAGCCTTCGCGCACTTTCAATGAGTTTCTTCTCATTCCCAATTTAACAGGCAAAAATTGCATTCCACCTAATGTCAATCTAAAAACCCCTATAGCAAAGTTTAAAAGGGGAGAAACTCCTCCCATGGAAATCAATCTCCCTCTGGCCTCCGCTATCATGCAGGCTGTATCGGATCATCAAATGGCGGTTGCTCTGGCTCGCTGCGGCGGCATTTCCTTTATTTATGCATCTCAGTCCATTGGCAAGCAAGTGGAAATGGTACGTAAGGTAAAAAAATATAAAGCAGGCTTTGTCGTAAGTGACTCCAACCTCACGCCCGAACATACTCTGGCGGATGTCATGGAGCTGAAGGCGGCCAGAGGCCATTCCACAGTGGCTATAACGGATAACGGGCTTCCCACGGGAAGATTAATGGGTATGGTGACCAGCAGGGACTACCGTCCCACAAAAACACCCCAGGATAAAAAAGTAAGCGATTTTATGACCCCCTTTTCGGCCCTGATTTATGCTAGAGAAGGCATTACCCTTTCCCAGGCCAACGATATGATCTGGGATTACAAGCTTAATTGCCTGCCGGTGGTGGATGACAGGGACAACCTTTTATACCTTGTCTTTAGAAAGGACTATGACAGCCATCACCTCTATCCCAACGAGCTCCATGACGAGAATAAGCAGCTTATGGTGGGAGCGGGCCTGAATACCCGGGATTACAGGGAGCGGGTACCGGCTCTGGTCGACGCGGGTGCGGACTGCTTGTGTATCGACTCTTCCGATGGGTTTTCTGAGTGGCAGGCGGAAACCATTGGCTTTGTACGTGAAAAATACGGCGATTCCGTAAAAATCGGTGCGGGAAATGTGGTGGACAGGGAAGGCTTCCTTTACCTGGCCGAGGCCGGTGCGGATTTCGTTAAGGTAGGTATCGGCGGCGGCTCCATATGCATCACAAGGGAACAAAAGGGCATAGGAAGGGGACAGGCCTCTGCTTTAATAGAGGTGGCCTCAGCTCGTGCCGAGTATTACGAAAAAACAGGCATTTACGTCCCCATATGCTCCGACGGCGGTATTGTCTACGATTATCATATGGTACTTGCTCTTGCCATGGGTGCGGACTTTGTTATGCTGGGCCGGTATTTTGCCCGGTTTGACGAGAGCCCCGGGCGTAAGCTTTTAGTGGGTGGCAATTTTGTTAAGGAATACTGGGGTGAAGGCTCCAACCGGGCTCGCAACTGGCAGCGCTACGATACGGGCGGAGATAAAAAGGATGCCAAACTGGAATTTGAGGAAGGTGTGGACTCCTACATACCTTACGCCGGAGGGCTTAAGGATAATGTCAATATAACCGTCAGTAAAATTAAGTCCACCATGTGCAACTGCGGAGCATTAAGCATTAAGGAATTTCAGCAAAAAGCCAGGCTGACCCTGGTTTCCTCCACAAGCATTGTGGAGGGGGGAGCCCACGATGTTATTCCCAAGGAAAGCAGCAGAAACACATAATTTCAGCCAAACCATAATAAAGCTGTAAGGAGGGCTTTTATGAGAACCTGTCCCAATTGCAAAGAGCTTAACGGAGATAACCGTACTACTTGCTGGAAATGTAAAACTTCATTAGGCCCAGTCGATGCCTACAAAAAGATTTGTCTTAAGTGCAAAACCATTTACTCACAAAATGTACTGCACTGCGATCAATGCGGAGAGCACCTTTCTGTTTATACCGAAACAGGCAACGACATTGCCAAAGCAAGAAGCGACAACTCCGGCTGCTGGCTGTATGCGGTTTCCATTCTCATTCCTCTGGTGGGAATCATTCTGGGATGCATCTATATTGCCAGACATGAGGATGACCTGGGTAAATCCCTCATCATAACCGGTGTCGTGTCCAATATAGCATTCAGTATTCTTGCCGTGATGCTGGGTGGTTGTGCAGGCTAATACTAAAACAAACCTTTTTCATGGTGCATCGTCAATTAAAGCAGAAAGGAAGGATGCACCATGAAAACAGGAAGATATAGGCATAAATTCAATGAAAACAGAAAAAAGGCAGCGAGTTGTGCTGCTTCATTCCTAATGTCCCTGGCTCTTATAGGCGGCAGTCTTGGGGCTGATACAGGCTTTTCGGATCTCTCCGAAGGTCCGACGGGGAGTAAAATGCTGGAGCTCAGGGATGGCGGCATTGTCGTCGGAGTGGGGCAGGGGCTTTTTGCTCCCCAACGTTCTCTCTCCGCAGCAGAAGGGGTTCAGCTTCTGGTTAAAGCATTTAATTTAAACCTGGATTCCATCCGTTTTATTAAGGAGCCATTGGCTACCGACTCTTTTCCAAAGGCGGACAACAAGGCCTGGTATGCTCAAGCTCTCATTATTGCCTCGGTACATGGCATGAATTTGCCGTCGGAGCTGGACCCGGCCTCCAACTGGACAAGGGAGGAATTTACCTACAGACTGGTAAGTGCCATGGAGAATTATGGCGGTCTGCCGTACATAAAAATTGTTCTCAGGGAAATCAGTGACGAGGAAAGCTTAAATATTGAATACAGCGGAGCTGTTCAAAGGGCACTGTATTACGGGCTGACGGATTTAAACAAAGACGGCAGCTTCAAGCCCAAGGACATTATAACCCGCGAGGAAGCGGCAGAGCAGATATATAACGCTCTTCAGTATTTAAAGGCTCACCCTGCTCCGGATCCGGGTGACGGCCCGCTGTAAGGCCTGGACTGCTGTGAAGCACTAATTGCCGGACGCTCCGGATTACTGCAAGGCTACTGCAGGACTTGCTGTAAGACCCTGTAATATAAGTTCCGGAATAAAAACGAGTAAAGGTGAATGAATATGTTAGCTTTAAGAAAACCTAAAAAGCTGAACAGGGGGGACACGGTAGCTGCCGTGTCCCTTTCATGGGGCGGAGCAGGGGACCTGGGACTGCTATGGCGCTATGAGGAAGGAAAAAGACGCCTTCAGGAGGATTTCGGACTTAAGGTTATTGAAATGCCACATACTCTAAAGGGCTCGGATTATGTCTACCGCCATCCTGAGGAACGGGCGGAAGACTTAATGGCAGCCTTCAACAACCCGGAAATCAAGGGTGTTTTTTCCTGCATCGGCGGGGATGACAGCATAAGGCTTTTGCCCTATCTTGATTTTGAGCGTATCGGTCGTAATCCTAAAATTTTTCTAGGCTATTCGGACAGCACTGTCACCCATTTCATATGCATGAAGGCGGGCTTTTCCAGCTTTTACGGGCCTTCCGTACTGGCCGAATTTGCCGAGAATGTAAAGATTTTTGATTATACCAGCCACTGGATTAACAAGGTATTGTATGACGCTTCTCCCATCGGCGCTGTTCCGCCTGCGGATGCCTGGACTGGCGAGCGTTTGGAGTGGACACTAGCCAATAAGCTTATTGAGAAGCAGCTTGCACCCAATCGGGGTTATGAAATTCTCCAGGGCCGTGGGCGTGTGAAGGGGCCGCTAATCGGAGGCTGTATTGAGGTTATGGAAATGATGAAGGGAACGGCTTTGTGGCCTTCCCATGAAACCTTTGAGGGCGCGCTTTTGTTTCTGGAAACCTCGGAGGAAACCCCTGAGCCCACATCCTTAAAGTACTGGCTGAGAAATTACGGAGCCATGGGGGTGCTGCATGCCGTTAACGGCATATTATGGGCAAAGCCTTATCAGGAAAAGCATGATGAGGCCTATAAAAAAGTGCTGCTGGACGTGGTTGGACAGGAATTTGGATTAAAGGATTTGCCTGTTATGTGCAATATGTCCTTTGGCCATAATGAGCCCATGTGCTGCCTTCCCTATGGTGCAGCCGCGGAGATGGACTGTGATGCCAAAACCTTTACAATAACAGACCCGGGAGTGGCGGAGTAAAGATTTTAATGAGGTTATTCATTTTATGCTCCTGAAAGGAGAGAGGGTACCTTGCCTATAGAAGGGATAGAACAACCGGAAATTCTGCTTATCGAAAAGGGGCTTAGGCTTCGTAAATACGATGGTCCGTACTCCGGGGCTCTTGCCTGGTATCAGGATGAGGAAACTCTTTCTCTGGTGGATGGCCCCGGATGGACACCCTACGATCCGGCGCAGCTTTCCAAAATGTACGAGTACCTTAATACAGCGGGAGAGCTGTATTATATTGAGATTGAAAACAACGGTGCACACATACCCATAGGAGATGTGACTTTATGCAGGAACGATCTGCCCATAGTCATAGGGGACAAGGCCTATAGGGGCCGGGGTATTGGCAGAAAGGTTCTTCTTGGCCTTATAAAAAGAGC
>JAFADM010000474.1 GCA_023424865.1 Bacillota bacterium
GCAAATCTTCACGTTTAAGCGCAAATTCAATTGTGGCTTCTAAAAAACCCATTTTATTGCCTACGTCATAACGTCTGCCAACAAAGTCATAGGCGTACATGGCCTCCTTGCGGGCCAGCTGGCACAGAGAATCCGTAAGCTGTATCTCTTCATTTTTACCCGGTTTTGCATTTTCAAGGTAATGAAAAATGGCCGGTGAAATGATGTAACGTCCTAAAATAGCCAGATTGGAAGGGGCCTTGTCCGTATCCGGCTTTTCAACCAGATCCTTTACCTTGTAGATCCTGTCGTCTATGTTCTTACCGTCAACAATGCCGTATTTGTTGACTTCCTCGGGATCTACCCGCTGAACACCCAATATGGTTGTTCTGTATTCGTCATACACGTCGATCATCTGCTTGAGGCAGGGAGTGCTGGCATCCACAATATCGTCGCCCAGCAAAACGGCAAAAGGCTCATTTCCGATAAAGGATTTGGCGCAGTAGATGGCATGACCCAGACCTTTTGGTTCCTTTTGCCTAATATAGTGGATATTAACAAGGTTCGAGATATCCAAAACTTGCGCCAGAAGATCTTCCTTGTGCTTTTTGCGAAGCTCCTCCTCAAGTTCCAGCGAACGGTCGAAATGGTCCTCAATAGCCCTTTTTCCGCGGCCGGTAATGATAAGTATATCCTCGATACCGGAAGCGACGGCCTCTTCAATAATGTATTGAATGGTGGGCTTGTCCACAATAGGGAGCATTTCCTTGGGCTGTGCCTTTGTTGCAGGCAAAAAACGCGTCCCCAGGCCTGCGGCGGGGATAATTGCCTTTCTCACTTTCATACCTTAACGTCTCCTTCTAGATTTCTCTACGCCCTTCCATGGATTTGGCCAGGGTAACCTCGTCGGCGTACTCCAAATCGCCGCCGACAGATATTCCCTGGGCAATCCGTGTGGTTTTCACACCCATGGGCTTTAAAAGCTTTGACAGATAGACAGCCGTTGCTTCACCCTCCACAGTAGGATTGGTAGCCAGAATGATCTCGCTTATATCCCCCTTGGCTGCCCGGGCAAGAAGGGAGCGAATATTTATATCATCAGGACCAATCCCCTCCAGAGGGGATATAAGGCCGTTTAAAACATGGTAGTGTCCCTTGTACTCCCGGACGCGCTCCATGGCAGCCACATCCCTTGGGCTTTGAACCACACAGATGATATGACTGTCCCTTTTGACTGACGAGCAGATGCGACAGGGATCCACATCGGTAATATTACCGCAGACCTGGCAATAGCAGGTTTTTCGTTTGGCCTCCGTAAGGGCCTTGGCAAAGCCCTCCACCCTGTCCTCAGGCAGGTTCAGGACATGAAAAGCAAGCCGTTGGGCCGTTTTTCGTCCAATACCCGGCAGCTTTTCAAATTCCTCAATGAGTCGCTGTATCGGAAGTGCAAAATAATCCATAAATCAGAACAGACCCGGAATATTGCCAAGCCCTCCGGCAAGGCCGCCCATGGTGTTCTGAGCCAATGCATCGGCCTGGCGAAGCGCTTCATTTACTGCTGCCAGCACCAAATCCTGCAAGGTTTCTACATCATCGGGATCCACCGCATCCTGTGAAATGCGAATTTCTTTTATTTCCTTGGATCCGGTTGCGACAACCGTAACGGCACCACCACCCACAGTGGCCTCAACGGTTTTCACCGCCAGATCCTCCTGTGCTTTAAGCATATCCTGCTGCATTTTTTGTGCCTGTTTCATAAGGTTGGCCATATTTCCACCCATGCCACCGGGAAATCCGTGTTTCGCCATATAATAACATTCTCCTTCCAGTTTACACATACCTCATTATATCCAGATCACGGCATAAATACAAGAATCCATTGCTATGCCATACCTGTGATGTACCTAGGACAGCTCCCCCAGCTTCTGCGCAATAAGAGCCCTTGCACCATATAAAATGGCGTCGTCCTTTAGAAGGGAGGGACGTATAACGGCATTGGAGAGCATCGCGGGCCAGGCAAACCGGTCAATATATTTCCCGACCAGAGCCATTACCTCGTCCTCCAATGCTTCCACGACGCCGCCGCCAAAGACAACCACCTGGGGATTGAGTATATTGATAAGGTTTCCCGTACCGGCAGCCAAATAGTACATAGCCCGGTCCAAAGCATCCAGCGCCAGCTTGTCTTTAACTGCCACCGCCTTTTTAAGAACGCTGCTTTTAATAACCCCATCCTTTTCGTTATAGGTTTCAGCTAGTACGGAGGGGACCTTCCTGGCAAGCCCTGCCTGAATTTCCTTGGTAAGGGCTATTTTACTGGCGTAAGCCTCAAGACACCCTCTCTGGCCGCAATTGCACAAAGGGCCGTCAGGATTTAAGGTCATATGCCCAACTTCCGCTCCTGCAAAAAGGGAACCGGTAAAGAGTTTATCATCAATTACAATACCACCGCCGAGGCCGGTACCCACAAACAGTCCCAGAACATGTGAGAAGCCCTTTGCCGCGCCGTATTTCCATTCTCCCAGCGTACCGACATTAACATCATTGCCCACAATGAAGGGGATACCGAAGGCATTGGAAATATTAAACCCAAGCTGGTGCTCCCGCCATGGCAGGTTGGGGGCGTAAAGGACAACTCCCCGGTCCGTGTCGATAACCCCGGGAGCTCCGGCACCTATGGCCTTAACCTCTTCCCTTGCCACTCCGGAGGTTTCAAAAAGCTCCTCAATAACACTTTTTATCCGTTCATCAACGGCTTCCACACCTGCCTCAGGTTTTGTTTTCTTCTTAACCCGACAGACAATATTATTATTTTCATCCATTAATGCACCCAGAATTTTGCTTCCGCCGATGTCCAGGCAAATTGTATATTTACTCATGTGTTACCCTCCTGATTCCATACTTCTTGCAGTTATAGGCCTGAAACTCTCATAAAGTCGAAGATCCGAAGATCCAAAGCTTACTCCTTATTCCCTATTGGTTCCTGTTTTCCTGTTTTCCTGTTTTCCTGTTTGATCTGATTTTGTACCTGCTGCGGTGGCTCGGGGTTTAACCAAGGCTACTTTACTCCTGTCCGTTCCCGAATAACAAACGCCACCGGTATTTTTCTCTCCCGGCCGGCCGACGGGCTGTTGACAATGGCGCCCTCCACAATCATTTCACTGGATGCCCCGCCATCTAAAAGAGCAGCATCCGTGAAGCCCAGGGCTAAAAGCTTTTCTCCCAGCTCCCTGCCGGTGAGCCCATTGCTCAGGCCCTCCTGACGGCCATCTACAACAAAAAAAGCTAATAGGCCATCTGCCAGAATACCCACAGCCGTTCGGGGTGCACGGGATTCCATTGTTCCTACCCAGGGGTCGGAAGCGCCAATAACAAGCTTTTTATCCCTTACAATCCAGCTGCCCAATTCATAAGCGCTTTCAAAGCTTTCCTGTGATGGGGAAAGGGTTTTTCCCGAAGCCTGCACTTCCCATTTTATATCAATGGAGGCTCCTCTCTCAACTATGTCCTGCAAAGTTTTTTCAAAAGTCTTTCCTATGGCTGTTACCAAAAAACCATTCTCCGGAATGGCCAGCGACTCCATGGAGATTAATAAATCCTTAACAAAGCCGTTTTCGGAAATCACAGCAAGCTGGCGCTGATCGACACGGTTACGGCTTCCGTAGTCGGGGGTAAAGACATAAATTCCCTCGCCTTCAGGGTATTTGTTATAAGAAACCACCTCTAAGGCTTCATTACCGATATGAAGCTGCATGGAGGAGGTATAATCCGTCAGCAAGGCTCCCTCTCCGCTTACGGCAAGCAGAGGAAACCTTCCCCCGGAAAAGCTTTTCAGCCTTCCATCGGAATATAAAAGACCGCCTAAAAGGCCGTTAACATAAGAAAAGCCGCCATTTACCGAGGCCATTCCCTCATATTTTTCAGTGATGACGCTTAAGGTTTCGTAGCCGAAAAGAGTGGCAAAGGCTGTCACAGGCTTTATTTCGATAAGTGGGTTTGTTGAATCCAGTTTAAGCAGATGATAGGAAAGCTTTCCGGAAGGTGTTTCTTCAAGATGGGATTCATAGGTAAAAGGTGGTGAAGGTGTTTCTGAAGCAGGAGGCGGTGTCACCGTATCTGGCGTACACGAAAGCGAAGGCCCTGCTGCGGGTTCCTTATCGGTAACCGCTGCGGGGCCTGTGAACCATAGAATTATGAGTGCTGTCAAACCCATCAGGAGTATAGGGAAAAGCCTATTCTTCAACCTTCTCGCCAACCTTATAGGTTCTGTCCATTTGAGCGCTTAACTGCTTGTAAAGCATATCACCAACGCCAATACCACGCTCGCTCCCTTTTTTCATCAGCTCTTCGTCCAGCATATCCTGGAAAATAGAACGGGCCGTACTGGTCTCAATGAAGCCGCCAGTGGGAACGGTTGCTTTCATTTGTTTATAAAGCATGGAAAGCATGACGCTTTCCAATTCGGTGCACACAGCCTTGAGCTCCTCTTTGTCACCCTCGTTAAAAGCCTTTTGAAGAGCCGACTCAAATTCACTCTCATTGGCGGAAGCGGCAGATCTTGCCGTATCCAAAACAGCCGATGTGTTATATTGTCCCAATGCCCCTATATTCATTCAGTTACCTCTTATCTGCGAAGATTGTTAGCTGTCTGAAGCATTTCATCGGAAGTGGAAATAGCCTTGGAATTCAGTTCATAAGCACGCTGGGCTACAATAAGCTTTACCATTTCCTCAACAACCTGCACATTGGAGGCTTCTAGAAAGGAAGTCCGAATCTTGCTCTGATTCGTCATTTCCGTATCCATAATGGCTTCGCCGGAGGCGGAGGTTACGGTGTAGAGGTTGCCCCCTGTAGCTTCAAGACCCTGAACATTCTGAAACTGGAACAGTCCGATGTATTGCCCTGTAGGGATGCTCTCCCCTGTCTCCGGATCGGTTACAACAATTTCACCGGATTCGCCTACTTCGATATTTTCCAGGGAATAGTCAAGATAGATTTCCATACCGTCGGAATCGAGAACAGGATAACCCTTTGAGTTGGTTAAAATGATACTGCCCTCATACATGGCCTGTTTAAAGCTGCCATCCCGCGTATAGTAGGTGTTCCCATCCGGACCGCGGACTGCAAAGAAGGCGGAGCCCTCAACGGCCATATCCAGCTTATTGCTGGTCTGCTGCAGGTTTCCGGAGACAAAATCCTTTACATTGGCACGGGCAACAACCCCGTGACCAACCTGCAGATTGACGGGACGCTGGGTCTCTTCCCCAGAATAAGCCTTTTGCATGGTAACGTATAAAAGATCCTCGAATTCGGCCTTTTCCTTTTTATAGGCCGTTGTGGAAACGTTGGCCAGATTGTTGGATATGGTATCCACATTGAACTGCATGGCCTTCATGCCGGATGCAGCTGTCCACAGGGAACGCATCATAATCTTTCATCTCCCGAATTGTATATAGATTAAGCATTTATAATTCAATAATAATATCCCATTTATCAGCCTGTCCGGCCTACCTCATTGACTGCCTTTTCCAGCGTCGAATCCTGGTACTGAATAAGCTTCTGGCTTGTTTCATAGGCTCTGAGAACATTGATCATTTCAACCATTTCCTTAACGGAATCCACATTGGAGCCCTCAACAAAGCCTTGCTGAAGGGAGCCTTCAAATTCTCCCGTCTGGCTTTCCCCGGTAACGGTAAAAAGATTGTAGCCGTAGTTTCTCAAAGTCTCGGGATTAGTGAATTTTGAAATTTTAAGAGTATCTACCAGAGTATCGTCCTGAAGAATACGTCCGTCTGATGTAACGGTAAACTCGGATCCGTTAAGATAAATGGCTCCGTTTTGTCCTACAACAGGGTTTCCGTCCCTTGTTACCAGCATACCATTGGCATCAAGCTTAAAGGAACCGTCACGGGTGTAATACTCTCGAAGTTCCCCATCCTCACCTAACATGGCAACCGAGAAAAAGGCTGAATTGTCACCGGTAATGGCCACATCCGTAGAGGCCTCAGTGCTTTCCAGCGTTCCCTGAGTAAAATCCTTATGAACCTCTGCTATGTCATTGAACAGGGACATGGTGCCGATGGTACGGCTTCGGTTCCCAAAGGAGCTTCCCGTATCGTCAAACAGCCTTTTTGCCAGAACCTCCGAAAATTCTTCAAAGACAATAGTATCCTTTTTAAAACCATTGGTGCTGGCATTGGCTATATTGTTAGAGATGGTATCCATTTTACGATTCAAGGTAAGCATTCCATATCCGGAGGTATAAAGTCCTCTAATCATGTCAAAACCCCTTCGGTCCAGCTATTGGATTTGTTTATGCCCTTAATC
>JAFADM010000489.1 GCA_023424865.1 Bacillota bacterium
AACAAACCGGTGAAGGGGTATTGGATTTTATCACCCGCATTCGCCTTGAAAAGGCACGCAAGCTTCTGCTTACATCCGGCCTGAGCATAAAGGATGCGGGCACCCGGACCGGCTTTTATAACAGCAATGCTTTTATCCGCTCCTTTAAAAGGTATTACGGTATTACACCCGGCCAATACAGAGAAATTTACGGCGATAAGCAAAATTCCGGCAATAGCTGAACGCAAATCATATTTTGATGATGCGTAAAAAAATGAAGATTCCTTCTTTCTCCAAAGCCTTCATATGAGTCTCTTTCGCAAAAAAGCCTCTTATGGGAGGCAATAATTTGACGATGGGAGTAAAAATCTAAGAATTTACCGCAGCCAAACAGCGATGCTATGCTGATTTCATGAGGCGCCTCCATAAACGACAAAAGGAAGGGATGAATAAATTGAAAAATTGCAGATTGAGGATTCTTTCCTCGCTTCTGGCATTTGCTATGCTGCCCGGCTTGTTTGCCGGCTGTGGAAACCAACAGGAAACAGGAACCCAGGGGACCACCCCGCCTGCCACTGCCGCCAACAGCCCTGGAACCGGTTCAAGCGGCGAACAAATTTCGTTTACCTATTTTGTACAGTTCAGTTCCCCCATCATCCAGACTCTGGCTGAAAATGACGTTTATCAGGAACTTGAAAAAAGAACCAATGTGAAAATTGAATTCATCCACCCTTCCGGGGACGCAGGACAGGCCCTGCAGCTTCTTCTCGCCTCCCAGGACATCCCTGACATTATTGAAGGTGCTGCCAGAAGCTATCCCGGCGGCCCCGACAAAGCCATATCCGACGGCGTCTATTTGCGCCTTAACGAGCTTATTGAGCAATATGCCCCCAATTTTAAAGCCTTGAGGGAAAGCAATCCTGAAATCGCACGTCAAACCATTGCCGACTCAGGCAACATATGGGCTTTTTCCACCATACAGACCATGGACGAGCCGCCTTGGACGGGCCTTCGCATACGCAAGGATTGGCTTGACGAACTGTCTCTTGAGGTTCCCACTACTGTGGATGAGCTTCACACGGTGCTTAAAGCCTTCAAAGACATAAAAAATATTGAAAGTCCCCTTTTGTGGTGGGATAGCTGGATGGATGAATACGGCATCGTCATTGGTGCCTGGGATATCGGCAACTCCTTCTATCAAGTGGACGGACAGGTGCTTTTCGCTCCGCTCCAGCCTGCCTATAAAGATTATATTGAAACCATGCGCACTTGGTACAATGAAGGCCTCCTGGATAAAGAGTTTGCAACCCGCAATGAAGACGGACGCCAGACCCTTATTGCCAACGGCAAGGCCGGTGTGTACATTGATGCAAGCGATCCGGAAGTGAAGAAAAACACCGTCGCCGTTCCCTACGTTACTCTGGAAAAAGGCGCGAAACGCCATTTCAATCTGGTGAACCCCTACAATAAGGGTGGAGATACCGTCATCACTACTGCCTGCAAATATCCGGAAGAAGCGGTTAAATGGTTCGATTACCATTACAGCGACGAAGCCTTCCTGCTTTTCAACTACGGTATCGAAGGAAAGAGCTATACCCTGGTTGACGGCCAGCCCCAGTTTACCGAACTCATGCTGAAAAGCGACAAGGGCTATTCCGCCACTGATCTGGCATGGGTTTACAAGCTTCACGGCGGACCCTATAAAAGAGACTTCATGGCCTTTCCCGGCATGGATCCCAAATTCATCGACGATATGAAGGTTTGGGGTGATTCGGTGGACGGAAGCTATGTTCTCCCCTCCCTTACCCTGAACTCGGAAGAAGGAACGGAAAATTCCGAAATCATGAACGAAATCAATACGTTTATTAAGGAAACAACGCTGAAATTCATTATGGGTATTGAATCCATGGACAAATACGACGCTTTTGTCGAGCAGATTAAAAAAATGAATATCCAGCGTGCAGTGGAGATCCAGCAAAACGCCTTTGAGCGTTATAACAGCCGAGACTGATTCAATGGCCTGATACCCCGGGGGCTTCTCCCCCGGGGAGGATCGGGTCAGCTCACAGGGAAAGGTGAAATTATGGCTTCAACGACAGCAGCTCCCGGTATTTCCACCGGAAAAAAATCTTCTTTCGGGAGCCGGTTGATAAAGGATATTCTGAAAAACAGATACGTGTATCTTCTGGCTCTTCCGGTTATCTCCTATTATGTTATCTTTTGTTATATTCCTATGTACGGTGTTACCCTGGCCTTTATGGATTTCTCTCCTGTTAAGGGGTATTTCGGAAGCCCCTGGATTGGATTAAAGCATTTTACCAGTTTTTTTAACAGCTATTATTTTACACGTCTTCTAACTAATACTTTGCTTCTTAATATTTATGACCTCCTCTGGGGTTTTCCCGCTCCCATCATCCTGGCCCTTCTCATCAATGAGCTTCGGGCCAAACGTTTTAAGCGGGTGGTACAAACCATTTCCTACCTGCCCCATTTTGTATCCATGGTGGTCATTGCGGGCATCATCCGTCAATTTTGCTCTGCCGACGGCTTTGTTAATCAAATTGTGGCTCTCTTCGGCGGAACAAAAAGCGATCTGTTGAGCTTCCCCGAGCTATTCCGAACCATTTACATCAGCTCCGGCATCTGGCAGGGTGTGGGCTTCGGTACCATTATCTATCTGGCAGCCATATCCTCCATAAACCCCGAATTATATGATGCTGCCTATGTCGACGGTGCAGGCCGCTTCCGCCAGGCACTCAATGTTACCTTGCCAAGCATTATGCCTACGGTCATTATTCTCCTCATTCTCCGAATCGGCAGCATGATGAATGTGGGGTTTGAAAAAATTATACTACTCTATAGCCCGGTAACCTATGAAACAGCCGATGTTATTTCAACCTTTGTTTACAGAAAGGGCCTTATTGAGTCCAATTTCAGCTACAGTACCGCAGTTGGGCTGTTTAACTCCGTCATAAATTTTGCACTGTTAATATTCGCAAACAAACTGAGCCGGAAAGTTTCCGAGTCCAGTCTTTGGTAGAAAGGTGGGAGCCCGTTGACCAGGCAAAAAAACTTAAGCGAACAACTCTTTGATACCTTTAACATTCTTCTGATGTGCTTTTTATCCTTTCTCTTTCTGTATCCCTTTTTATATGTGGTATACGCCTCCATCAGCGACCCGGTTCTTCTGGTAAGAAACGAAGGCATCCTCCTCGCACCCCTGGGCTTTACTCTGGAAGGCTATAAGCTGGTTTTTCAAAATCCCAACATCTATACAGGCTATTTAAATACGTTTATTTATGTCACTGCGGGCACTGTCGTCAATCTTCTTATGACCTCAATAGGGGCTTACGTTCTTTCCAGAAAAGATCTATTATTAAAAAAGGGCCTGATGCTTCTCATTACCTTTACCATGTTTTTCGGAGGCGGACTTATCCCGTCCTTCCTTCTTGTAAACAGCCTGGGAATGATGAACACCCGCCTTGCGCTGATTATTCCCGGCGCTATAAGCACATGGAATCTTATTGTTATGCGTACCTCCTTTGCGGAAATTCCGGTGAGCCTTGAGGAGTCCGCAAAGCTGGATGGAGCCAACGACATACAGGTATTGTTCAGGATAATTCTTCCGGTTTCCAAAGCCGTAATTGCTGTTATGGCACTTTTTTACGCGGTGGGCCACTGGAATTCCTGGTTCAGTGCTTCCATTTACCTTCGGGACAGAAAGCTCTTTCCCCTGCAGCTGATACTGCAGGAAATACTTATAAAAAACGATGCCTCCATGCTTGGAAATGCCAGCGCCCAGCAGCTTCAGGATATTAACACCAACAAGGCCTGGTACCGCACGCTTATCCAGTATTGCACCATCGTGGTGGCCACAGGTCCCATCCTTTGCATTTATCCCTTTATCCAAAAATATTTTGTAAAAGGGGTAATGGTAGGATCCATCAAAGCCTGACCCCCGTTTTACCGGGTGACTCCCTTTATAGTGGATTACCCTTAAGAGAAAGGAGATAGATCCCATGACAACCTTGAAAAACGGCGCTGTCTGGTACGATACCCAGGGCAATATCCTTCACGCTCACGGCGGGCACATCTTAAAAAAGGACGGTTATTTCTACTGGTATGGTGAAAACCGAACCGAAAACAATTATGTGAGCTGCTACCGCTCCACAGACTTAATGAATTGGGAGTTTCGGTGCCATAGCCTTACAACCCAGTCTCCAACAGAGTCTATTCGCATACGAACCCGTTTGCCCCTCACCGGTCCGGGAGGCGGAAAAGTCAATCTGGAACGGCCCAAGGTGCTTTACAATGCCCTTACAGGGAAGTATGTCCTTTGGGTGCATTATGAAAACGGCAGCGATTACACCTGTGCGGCCTGCGCTATTGCCACCAGTGACACCCCCGACGGCGAATTCACCTATCATGGCAGCTTTAATCCCATGGGCTATATGTCCAGAGACTGTACCCTTTTTCAGGAGGAGGACGGAACGGCTTATTTTATATCCGCATCAAGAGATAACGCGGATTTACATGTGTACAGGCTGGCAGAAGATTATATGAATGTGGACAGCCTCATACATAAGCTTTGGCCTGGAGAATACCGGGAAGCACCGGCAGTAATGGTACGAGACGGCAAATACTATCTCTTTTCTTCCTTTTGCACCGGCTGGGCACCCAATCAATGCAAATATGCCGTGTCGGAAGGCATGGAAAAGCGCTGGAGCATACTTGCAAATATAGGGGATGAAACGACCTTTCACACCCAGCCCGCATTTATTCTTCCTGTAAGCGGAACACAAGACACCACTTACCTTTATGTTGCGGATCGCTGGAACGGAAAGGATTATCACGACTCACGCTATGTTTTCCTTCCTATAAGCTTTGAAACCAACGGTGTTCCAACTTTGAACGATTGCGATACGTTTGGGATCGACCTAAAGACCGGACGCTTTCTAACCCATGAATAACACATCTTCGAACAATATAGGAGGACAAGTATGGAACATAAAATGACCGGAGCAGAGCTGGCTTCCATGGAAAAAAGCAGTGTGGTTTTTAAAAGCCTGGACGGTGTAAAATGTGATGAACTAAAGCTACCAGAGGAGGATCTGGCCTGGTGGCGGGATGCGAAAATCGGGCTGTTCTTTCACTGGGGGCTGTATTCCATTATTGGACACGGGGAATGGGCTATGTTCAATGATAAAATTCCTGTGGAGGAATACGCAAAGCTGGCAGAGGAATTTAATCCCCAGGATTTTGAAATGCAGGAGCTAACTTCCCTGGCCAGGGACTTTGGCGCAAAATATATGGTCATGGTAACGCGCCACCACGACGGCTTTGCCCTCTGGGACAGCCCTGGAAGCTACGGTGGCTTTAACAGCTTCAATACCGCTTCAAAAAGGG
>JAFADM010000517.1 GCA_023424865.1 Bacillota bacterium
AATAACGGGGAGAATCCTTATGAATAAAAAACATTGGAAGCGAAGCTTCTTTACGATTTGGTCGGGGCAGGCTGTCTCACTTTTAACCAGCGCTGTCCTTCAAATGGCTATTATCTGGTATCTGACAGAAAAGAGCGGTTCTGCTTTTATACTTTCCATGGCTACCTTGGCCGGTTTTCTGCCCCAGGCCATTCTGGGCACCTTTATCGGTGCTTTGGTGGATCGTTGGGACCGAAAGCTTATTATGATCGGAGCGGATTTGATTATTGCGGCAGCAGGAGGAATACTTGCCATTCTTGCATTGACAACGGAGCTGCCGGTAGGAGTCGTTCTGTTTATCTTGTTTATCCGAAGTGTGGGCACGGCTTTTCATGCACCTGCTTTAAGCGCGGTAACACCTCTTCTGGTTCCGGAGGAACAGCTCACCCGATGTGCCGGCTATAGCCAATCGGTGCAGTCGGTAAGCTATATTTTAAGTCCGGCACTGGCTGCGCTATTGTATAGCGGAAGCGGGCTGGAGGCCGTTATCTGGCTGGATATTATCGGTGCCATAGCTGCCTGCATTACAGTTGCGGCCGTAACCATTCCGAGACAGGAAAGCTCAAGTGAAAAAGGAGGGCAGAGCCTGCTTGCGGAAACACTGGCAGGCTACAGGACCTTAAAAGAGAATAGGGGGCTATTCTCCCTTCTTTGGATAGGGGCTTTTTTTACCTTTGTCTACATGCCTGTCAATGCCCTGTTTCCTCTCATGGCCATGGGCTACTTTGGCGGGACGACGACCCATGCCTCCGTGGTGGAGATAGCCTTTGCAGGAGGAATGCTGGTGGGAGGCCTGCTTTTGGGCCTGTGGGGCGGTTTTAAGAACCGCTTTGTGAGCCTTGTGCTGTCCTTCCTTACCATGGGTGCTTCACTCGTGGCAGCAGGCTTGCTTCCTGATAGTGCCTTTTGGGCCTTTGTTATTTGTTCTTGTGTCATGGGGCTGTCCGCGCCTTTTTACAACGGTGTGCAGATGGCTTTAATTCAGGAGAAAATCAAACCCGAATATTTAGGACGGGTCTTCGGCCTTATGGGCAGTGTCATGTCCCTGACCATGCCACTGGGCTTGATTGTGTCGGGCTTGTACGGAGATTACCTGGGGGTTAACCGCTGGTTTGCCCTTTCGGGACTTCTAATCCTTGTGCTTGTTCCTGTCAGCTGCCTGCTTCCGCCGGTGCGGAATCTGGAAAAGTCCCAAGACATATCAGCACATGGAAAATGAGCTTTTCGACAAGAGAGCCGGTGTCAGAGAGGTGCAAGGCGGATTCTGCCGAGGTAAAATAGCCGTCTAAAATCACCGCTGCTTTATTGGGCCACCATTTGTAAATGGTGGCCTTACTTACTTTTGCATGTTCGGCTATTCCCTCTAGTGGGAGCCGGGGAATGTTTTTAGTTCAAATCCAGCAGTTCAACGATTTGGTTCACAAGCTCCCGACAGTCCTTGGCTTCCCTTCCGACTGCCCCGTCAAAATAGTACTTCTGAAGCTGCCAGGCTTCCCTTAGTGCCTGTATTTCTCCGCCCAAATCAGCAGAAGGCTCCTCCGCCTTTGCCTTAAGCCGGTGCACAATATCATAAAGATCCAGATTGGGGAAGGGGAACAGCCCATGCCCAAAGGTTCTTGCGTTTCCATAGCTGTAGCGGGTGGAGAAAAAGTCGTAGGTTTGCCTGTCGTAATCCAGGACACAGTAATTCATGTCAATAGCCAGAAGGTAACGGCTAAGAATCGCTTCAACGGGAAGTGAACCGGATTCCAGGCCTTCAATGGCATTAAAAAGAAGGTGTGTGTTTTTCTGGGGGAGGGAATGAGGATAGACCGGTTCAAGGGTATAGCTTATGGCGAGGAATGCGTCCTGAATCCTTTGGTATAAGCGAAAAAGAGCTTGATTGAGCCTTTCTGAAAAATCGCGGCCGATTTCTCCATGGCTGTTGAGAGAGCGGATTCTATCCGTTAAAAGAGTGCTCAGATACAAAAGGCGGTCAAGGCTCTCCTGCATATCTTCCCCTATCAAGGAAGGGTTAAAGCTTTTTCTGAGCTCCTTGAATCTTAAGCTGAAATCCATAGGCCTGACAGGCGTATGATCCAGATGAATTAAAATGGAGCCGTAAAGCTGCTGGATAAGCTGATGGGTGTTCCTGTCAAAGCCGGTGGACGCATTGTCCAATGAGCTGTGATAATAAGCCCTGTAATAGAGGCTTTTATTGAAATCATCTCCTGCGGTAATAGCCGGTATCCCCACTCTTTGATAAATAAAATCCTCAAAAAGCAAGGGTACGGGCTGCCTGATTTCAAACCGGTAATCCGCATTATCTGAAAGAATCTCCGAGGCCACCGCATCGACATACCCATAGAGCTCGGGAGAGGTATAGATGACAAAGCTTCTTTCGCCTTCCACGGGAAAATTACCGTCTATATTGATGAGGGCAAAGGCCTGCTCGGCCCAATTGGGGTGAAGGTTGATGATTTGCTGGTAGGCTCCGGCAGCCCAGTCCAGAGCACTGTAGCCATTGCCCCATTCCTCTGCGCCATGAGCCACCACCCGTATGGTTCGATTGTTTCTGTAGCCGCTGTCGATGAGGGCTTTGGCAATGCCAAGAATTTCAGAGACACCGGAGGCGTCATCGAATAAGGAGTGATAATACCCGTCATAATGGGCTATCAAATAAAGCACTTCCTGGCTCTCTCCGGGAATTTCGCCCCACACATTATAGGATTTTACGTTGGGATGCACTGTGGAATTGGCGGAGAGTACCACTTGAATTTCGTTGTCGGGGCTGGAAGCAATCAAGTCCCGAAGCCTTTGGGCATCACCCATGGAAATAGCCAGGGCTTTGCAGTAGGGCGGTACGGAGACATCATTGGAGATTAAGGCATCCTCCAGGATAACATCGTGTACGGCAGCCACGAGGACACCGGCCGCTCTTTTGACATAAGCCTGGTAGGCCGGAAAGCTCACCCAGTTGTCCTTCATAGGATTTAAGGGGGCTATGAGTACCAGCTTGTTTGTAATATCGCCCAGTTCCTCCAGCTCCTCCAGGGTTCCTTTCCCGCCGAACACAAGCGGATAGCCTTCTTCATCAGCATAAAACTGGGTGGCATAGCCTCCCAGAACAACTTTTTGAGGGGTGCCCCACTCATCCCGGTAAATCAGATTTGCACCCTTGTAGGTCCATCCGTTTACCGCGTAGCTGTCCATTGTCACTTCATTCAAGCCGATTTCCCTGAATTTCTGATAAAGGTATTCGGCTGCCTTGGTGCAGGACGGGGATCCTGCGGAACGGTTGCCTGTGGCGGGATCATCGCCGAAACGGGATAATTCATCCATTATTCCTTCGGAATAGGAGGTATCAATTGCGTTGATATAAGGTTGATACATGATGAACGCCTCGAGAAAAA
>JAFADM010000544.1 GCA_023424865.1 Bacillota bacterium
CAGATGATGGAGGAGGCGGCTGCATTGGAAGAGGCCTATGGGGATATTCTGGAGCTGGATTCGGCAGGCCTTTCGGTGGAGGGAAGGGAGCTTTTGCTCATCAGGCTCGGCAAGGGTGACAAGAAAATTTTTCTTTGCGGAACCCATCATGCAAGGGAATACATAACAAGCAGCTACATTATGAAAATGACCGAGGAATATGCCAAGAGCTATACGGCGGGCTCCAAATTTGCAGGCTATGATGTTAAAGCGCTTCTGGAAAAGGTGACGCTTTACATTGTTCCCATGGTTAATCCTGACGGTGTTAATCTTGTCAATAACGGCATAAAAGCAGTATCAGACCAGGACACGGTGGCCGCCATGGCCATGGTGAAAAAAACCTATCGGGAGTGGAAGGCCAATATTAACGGCGTGGATCTCAATAGGCAATACCCTGCTGACTGGGATGAAAAATACGATAATGTGGGCAAGCCCGCTTCGGAAAATTACAAGGGAACCGCCAGCGCCACTGAACCGGAAGTAAAGGCCATGATGGAGCTGTCTGAAAATAATAACTTTATTCTTGCCGCCTCCTTTCATACCAAAGGCAACACCATCTTCTGGGCTGACAGCGGTACAGTAAAGGCCATACCCGGTGTACAGGATATGGTAAAAAGGTTGGCATCTCTTACAAAATACACCAT
The DNA here is from genome assembly GCA_023424865.1 of Bacillota bacterium. The sequence continues at coordinate 684 of JAFADM010000544.1, forward strand.
GGAACCTGTTTCTCAAAAACCATCTGTCTACGGTGCCGGCTTTGAGAACTGGTTCAGGTTGCGGTTTTCCCGACCCGGACTTTGTATTGAGCTGACGCCCATGAACAATACGGACGTGCCTCATAATGATGCCAAATTTGATTCTCTGGTTTGGTCCAAAGCAAAGGCCATCGGGCTTTTTCTGGCGGATGAGGCGGATAAGCGAAAGTAATCCGTGCCTTTTCTGCTAAGTTCATCTTTTATCCGGATATAACTTAATTGAGCGGCAGGCGTAAAATCCTTACTCATAGCGCCTCTGTCTCTCAAATTCCGAATCAAACATATTTTCGATTAGCCGTGTTATAACCTTAATAAATTGGTAAAATGAAAAAGAGCTGAGACGGGGAAGTCCCGTTGCCTCATTTTTAAGTAATAAGGAGAGAAGTACGTATGAGTAAGTTTAAAGTGGCCCTTCAGCTTTATTCTGTAAGGGGAGACATCGAAAAGGACATGGATGCAGCCCTGGCCCAGGTGAAGGCCATAGGTTTTGATTATGTTGAATTTGCCGGTTACTATGGAAAATCAGCAGAAGAAGTGAAGGCGCTTTTGAATAAGCATGGCCTGGAATGTGTTTCGGTTCACCAAACCCACGGCTTGTTTTTAGAGGAACCGGAAGCAGCCGTCAGCTTTTTGCAGACCATCGGAGCCAAATACAGTGCGGTGCCCTGGATGGGGAAGGAAAAGCATAAGGGCTCTGACGAGTTTGAGAAGACCGTGGCCGATTTCAAAAAAATCGGGCAGCTTCTTAAGGACGGAGGAATCACCCTTTTGTATCACAACCATGATTTTGAGTTTGAGAGCTTTGAAGGCAAATTCCTACTTGACTGGCTTTATGAATCCGTTCCCTCAGAGCTGCTTCAAACCGAAGTGGATACCTGCTGGGTAAAATATGCAGGTTATGATCCTGCCGAGTATATCCTTAAATATTCCGGTCGCAGCCCAGTTGTTCATTTAAAGGATTTTACCTGCAAGAACCTGGCAGGCGGAGCGGTTTACGCCCTTATTGACGAGGCCGGCAAGGAATCCAAAAAGCCCAGCCGCGAGGAAGCGGGTTTTGAGTTCAAGCCCCTTGGAATGGGACTCCAGGACATTCCCTCTATTCTTGCAGCGTCTGAAAAAGCAGGAGCAAGCATTGTGGTGGTTGAACAGGATCAGTCTCTTGAGCGCCCGCCCATGGAAGCCGTTAAAATCAGCAGAGAGTATTTAAAGTCTCTGGGAGTTTAAAAAAGCAGAGGGGAAGTTAATCCCCTTGTCTATGAAAAGCCGCCGCTTCATGTTCAGGCTTGGATGACCTGAACGTGAGAACGGCGGCTTTTTGCCATACCTTAAGCATTTCTTCAATTCGTAATTTGACTTAATTGAGCGGCTTTTAGCTACTTTATCTTTACACCAAAAATCTTTTTGGCATAGGAACCCACCACCAGCATATCGTCGTAAATGGCCGGGGAGGCCTCAATGTTTCCTTCAAGGGAAATGACGTCCAGATCCTCACCGGTTCTGGGATCGAACAGATGAAGGTCACCGGCGTAATCACAGAAAACCGCGTAGGTTTTGCCGTCATCGCTCTTAAAATCCACCGGGGAGCTCCAGCTGTAAGCGGATAGCTGTCTTTCCCAAACCGGTTCTCCTGACTTTTTGTCAAGAGCCACCAGCTTTCCGTCAAGAGTGGTGCCCGTAAAGCAAATGGGATAAATAATAAGATCCTCAATGTCATCCTTGCCGATTATGGGAGTTCCAAGCACGCCGCCGTTGATATAGTACTGGTAGAGGCAGGAATAGTCCCTCTGCCAGATAAGCTCGCCGGTTAAGGCGTTGAATTTACGGATGTTTGCATTAGCCCTGGGCTGGCCGGATTTGGATCGCTTGTCAACCTGATTGGCCGTATAAATAAAGACACCGTCGTCGGTTTCCTCAAGTACAATGGAGCTGTCGGTATCATCCTCCACGTAATAAATCCACACCGGCTCCATGGTGTTGATATCAAGACATTGCAGGGTTCCGCCGTTATCCGCGAAAAACATGAGGTTGCGGTAATAGGCCGCGGAATTTTCAATGCCCTGATCCGCTGCATAGGTGGATTTATACCGGTATTTGGTGATTTCGGGATTTACGGTGATGGTTTTTGCCGTCCTGTCGAAGACCGTATTCATTTTAATTTTATTAACCATACCGTTTTCCATGGGCTCAATGAGGGTGTCGGTCTGCCTGTTTAAAAGGGCGGAGGAGTCGCTTGCTCCCCAGGTACGGTAGGCCATGGGATCCTTGCCGGGAAAAGAAAAAATCTCGGTTTGATCCAGAAGGTTAATGACCCTGTACTTAAAGGAGGTAGTCTGGGTACCGTTATCGTTTAGGCCCATGCCGGTATATAGCAGGGGGTAGCCCCTTGGATCCACCATGGCGGTACCTTTTATGGAGTAACCGATTTTGTATTTGTCACGGGTGGGTTTGCCGGTTTCCAGATCGAGAAAATAAATATTCCCGTCCAGTATGGGATAAATAACCTCCACCAAATCTTTGCTCTTCATCTCATCCTTAATATTCATCATGTTGCGCACGTCTTCATCCCAGTGAATAAGAAGGGGCTGGCCTGTCCAGCCGGCTCCCGGCCAGTAGCTTCCTGCGGCTGAAATGGCACCTACCTCATGGGTCCACATAATTTCAAGCTTCTTTTCCGTCACCTGGCGGGTGCCAAAGGACGCAGAGCTCCTGTAATTGTTGCCGCGAAAGGCGGTTACTCCCTCAAGCAGGGAATAGGCCTTGTCCGAGGCAAAGGCAATGGGCTCTTGTGGAGTATAATTGACGACCTTATCCTTTTGAATGACATTATAAGTAACGGCTCCGCTATCAGAAAAGGTCTTTCTTATACTTCCGCCGCCTAAATCCGTCCGTTTGACAAAGGAGGGCGGATTTTGAGGAGTAATAACAAGCTTTGCAGGATCAGTAACCTCCGGTGTGGGGGTGGGTTCCGGGGTAGGCGTGGGCTCGGGGGTTGCGCTGGCCGTAACTGAAGGTGTTGAGCCAGGTCCTGCCGGGCCGGAGGGCGTAGGCGTTATACCTGCATTTAAGTCTCCATTCAGCCAGGGAAGCCTGCCCTGATAATAGAGCAGGGCCACAAGAGCTAAGACCGACATGACAAACAGTACGGCCATAAAGGCCACTTTATTGGAGGAGTTTCTTCTTCTGCGTTTCTGAGCCATAAAGGCGCCGTTCCTTTCTTAATTGCAATCCGTCCCAAAGCTCCGAAGTTCTTGGGGTGGATAGAGAGTCGTGTAAAACGTGCTTATTTTATTTTTACACCAAAGATTTTTTGTGCGTAGGATCCAACAACGATCATATCATTGTAAACGGCAGGCGTGGATTCAATATTTCTTTCTAGGCTGATGACATCAATATCCTTGCCTGTTTTGGGATCGAAAAGGTGCATGCTGCCATTAAAATCACAGAAGATGCCGTAGGTTTTTCCCTCGCTGCTTTTAATGGCTACGGGTGAGCTCCAGCTGTAGGCGTTTAAGTTTCTTACCCATACCTCTTCGCCTGTTTTTTTGTTCAGGGCCAGCATTTTGCCGTCGGTGGTAGAGCCGGTAAAGCATACCGGATAAATGATGATGTCGTCAATGTCATCCTTGCCCAGCATGGGGGAGCCCAGGACACCTCCGTTAATGTAAAAATTGTAGAGGCAGGGAACATTCTTCTGCCAGATGAGCTCGCCGGTTAAAGCGTTAAACTTGCGGATATTGGCGTTTTCCGTTGCCTTGGTTACCTCGCTGCGCTTATCCACCTGGTTTCCGGTATAAAGGAAAACACCCTCAGACGTTTCCTCAATGACAGTGGTGCTGTCGGTGTCGTCGCCCACATCATAGGTCCAAACCGGCTCCATGGTATTAAGGTCAATGCACTGAAAAATGCCTCCGTTGTCGCAGAAGTACATATAATTCTTGTAATAGGCGGCAGAATTTTCAATACCCAGCTCCACATTAACCGAATCCTTGTAGCGGTATTTGGTTAATTGGGGTGAAATGGCAAGGGTACCGGCCTCCTTATCAAAGTTTGTGTTCAGCTTCACCTTATAAACCAGGCCGTTTTCTCCCGGTTCGATAAAAGTATCGGTTGCGCCATCCACAATGGCCGAGGAATCGAAGGCGCCCCATTTACGGAAAGCCACGTCGTCACGGCCCAGGATGTTGTAGAGTGGCGTTTGATCCAGCAAATTAAACATCATATACTTAAATTCGGTATGAACTCCAGAGTTTTCATTTAAGCCCATGCCGGTATAAAGAATGGGGTAGCCTCTAGGATCGATGAGGCCCGTACCCTTCATGGGAAAGCCTACATGGAGCTTGTCACGGGTTGGCAGGCCGGTTTCCAAATCGAGAAAGTAAATATTGCCGTCCAGTGTAGGATAAATGACCTCCACCAGATCCTTGCTCTTTAGCTCATCCTTTATATTCATTAAGTTCCGTACATCAGAAGGCCAGTTGACAAGAAGGGGCTGGCCTGTCCATCCGGTACCGGGCCAATAGCTGTTCTCAGCGCTGATGGCGCCCACACCGTACTCCCACACAATTTCCAGCTTCTTTTCCTTAACGGAGGGGGTGCCATAGGAGCCGCCGTCCCGGTAATGATTTCCTCTGAAAGCCGTAACACCCTTCACCTGGGTGTAGGATTCGGGAGAGCCGAAGGAGATGAGATCCTTAGGGGTGTAATTTTCCACAGGCTTGTTGTTTTCAAAAATCCAATGATACAGAGTAGTACCCCATTTGTTCAAAAAGGAGGAGGCTTTGTCATCGTAGGCCATCGCCCCGGTAAAAATTGCCGGGTCTTGCCAGGACACATCGATGAGAGCCAGATCCGTGCTTTCAGGGGGCATGGCCTCAGGTGTAGGCCAGGGTGTGGGCTCCGGAGTGGGTGTTGGGCTTGCATCTCCGGGGGTATTCCCTCCTGAAGGGCCTGGGGATGAGGGATCACCTGAAGCTATGGGGTTGCCGTCCTTTATAAATGGCAGCCGGCCTGTAGCAAAATAAAAGCCGGCCAGACATACAAGCGTCAGGGCCACAAGAAAAGTTAGAAACTTGCCGGGGTTAAACCGGCGGCGTCTTCTTCTACGGTAAGTTTGATACATGATATTCCTCCACAAAATCATAAATCATTCGGGACAGCTCTGCAATTTTAGTGCAGGCCGTACCGAAGTCCACATCATCAGTCATCACAGAAAGCACGTAGGGGCGGGAAGCAAAGACGATACCGACATCATTGGCTGTCCGTGTTTGATTGCCTATTTTATGGGCGACCTTGACTGAATCGGGAAGCTGGGCATCGATGCGATCACTCCAGTTGGTATTCTCAAGATTGGTAATCAACTCACCGTAAACCTCGGGCTTTTCAAGGTAAAGGCGGTAGAGCTCCTGGGATACCAGAGCCATATCATAAGGACAGGAGCGATGAGTTTTTCCGTAATAGACCACCCCGCCCAGGTCCAAAATGTACTGACGTATATTTTCAATGCCCAGAGTACGGATAATCATATTAATGCCGCAATTGTCGCTGGTGACAACGGAAAGCCGGGAGGTTTCACGTACCGTGTACTCCGTGCCGTAGGCCGAGTTCTGAATAACTCCCGTACCTGCTTCAAAATCCTCTTTCAGGTATTGGAGCTTGCTGTCGGGATCGATTTCCCCTGAAGCAATTTTCGTATACAAAAGGACATTCATAGGTAGCTTTGACGTGCTTGCCGCAATATATTCCACTTTGTCGTCAATGCTGACGGATTCGCCTGAGGCCAGATCAATGAAGGTAACACCGTATTTCCCGGATTGTTTGCCTATATATTCCTTTATAAGGGTTTCGAGCTCGCCCATTTTTCCGGTTTCCGGATAGGAGCCCATAGCGGGCAGAAAACCGTGATCAGAGGTCTGGGTGCCATTTGGGGGCTCCGGAGTGGGCGTAGGTGTTTCCGTTGGCGTTTCCGAGGGTGTGGGAGAGGCTTGTCCTGTGGGAGAAGCGCTGTTTCCCGGTGAGGGCGTGGGACTGCTTCCAACAAAAGGAAGGCCGTCACGGAGCACAAAATAGGCGGCTGCCAAAATGAGCACAGTAAGAAGTGTGAGTATAAAAACGCGTCGGCGTCGATAAAGCCTCTCATTTCTAAAACGGTATGCACGCATGCTTTTACATCTCCATCTTTTAAAATAATACGACGAAAGCGCGGCATAAAGGTTCACTCCTTTTGACGCGCCCAGTCTTTTTCCTGCGGTGAAAGGTTGCTGTTTTTTTATAGCAATTAAATTAGTGTTCTAATCCACTAAAATAGTGTGCGTATCCACCACAGCTTATTATAATTAATAATGCCAATTATGTCCACTTTCTCATACCCTCCGAAGGCTTTTGAAAGGGACAGTTAAGAAAATCTTAAGAAGGATGCAGGATGGAGAAATAAAAGGGTAAAGTTTTACTTCTGACAGTAAAACAAATCCGACTATGCGCTTAAAGCGGATCCCTTAGAAATAATGGAATCATAGGTATTTAAGAGCTTTTCAAAGATCTCGTTCCAGGAACGGCTGCGGGCATACTGGATGCCGTTGGCCTTAAGCTGCTCTCTTAAATTCAAATTGCACAGCAGCTCCTCCATTGCGGCGGCCAGAGAATGGGGGTCTCCGGAAGAGAATTTAAGTCCGTTCTGTCTATGTTCAATAATTTCATTTATGCCTCCCGCATTGGGGCCTATCACGGGAAGTCCGGAGGCCATGGCCTCCTGAATAACGTTTCCAAAGGTTTCGGTAGGGGAGGGACAGACGAAAATATCCCCCGAGGCATACATTTGAGATAGCTCTCCGCCGCTTTTAAAGCCCGTAAATACCGTATCCGGAGGAAACAGCTCCTTGCATTTCCGGGCATAGGGACCGTCGCCGGTAAGAACCAGGGCGATACTTTGGTGATATTTCTCCTGAAGCAAACGATAGCTTTCATTTAAAACATCCAGGTCCTTCTCCTGCGACAGCCTCCCCACGTAAATGAAGGCTGTTTTGCCGCATAGGCCCAGTTCCTCCCTCCGGGTGTCGCTCCGTGAACCGGGATTGAATTTTTCCGTGTCAATGCCTCTGGAAAAAAGGCCGGTGCGAAGAATACCGTTGCTGTTAAGCTCCTTCATAGCTTCATAGGAGGGGCAGAGAGTGACATGGTTCTGATTGTGAAACCATTTCATATAATCCCAGATAGGCTGCTTTAAAAAGTCCATATGATAGTATTCGGCGTAGTGGGAAAAGTGGGTGGTATAGCTTGATACCGTTGGAATTCCCATTTTCTTTCCGAACCAAAGTCCGGCAAGACCCATATTGAATTCCGTCATGTTATGAATAATATGGGGCCGAAATTGGCTTAAGGCTTGTGAAATCCTGAACATATTGGGAAGGGCAATGCGGCATTCCGGATACAGAAAGAAGCTGAGGCTGTAAAACCTTTCGGTATGGGCCTCTCTACCCGTGACTTTGTATTTGGGGACAAACAGTTTATATTCCAGATGGTGGTTTGTGAGGTAATCGGTAAGCTTTTTAAGGGTGTTGGTTACACCGTTTATCTGTGGACTGCAGGTATCGGAAAACAGTGCGATGCGCATAGGCTAACTCACTCCTTGTTATTAAAGATAAACCGCAGTGCAGGGGGATTCCTCCTCGGAAATTGCCAGAATGGATTCCTGTGTCTGGTTTCGGCAGCAAGCCACCTTTTCGCAGATAAGCAGGGAGGTGGAAAGAGCAAAGTGAATATCCTTGATTCTGCTGTCCGGAAGGGCGGAATAACGGGCGCGCCGAGCACGGATCACCGTTTCAATGTTGGAACCGAAACCCGAATCGGCCGTTGTCGGGATCAATCCTGTAACAGCCATTTTAAGAAAGCTGAAATGAAGGAGAAGCTCATAGCCCAAGTGGTCCATCAGGCGGTAGTACTTGGAGGCAGAAACATGATAATCGCAAAAAAAATCACTGGTATAGTGGCAGACTTCACCGAGAGCTACAGAGAAATCCCGGAGGCTCTTTTTATTCCTCATGAGGCTGTCAGTCAAAGCGCTTACCTCTTCAAGACAGTATTCCAGCATGTGGGGCTTTTGCTGCTTTGCAGGCAGCAAATCCGGCTTGACGTTTCCGTAGATGAACCCATGCTTATCCAGTTCCATCCGTTTTTCCAAACATCGGTACAGGGCTTTGGACATGGCAATATGGGTAAAGAAATTCATGATCTCATCTCCTGCTGTTTCTTAAAGAACGTTGGGATGGTTCATAGCTCTATCATAATCCTCCAATATAAATTCTTTTTGAAG
>JAFADM010000556.1 GCA_023424865.1 Bacillota bacterium
CGGACACAGCGCCTGGTAAAACCGAAATCTCCCGATAAGAAAAGCCTGCGCTTTTGTTTCATGAATGCATCACCCCAAAGAACACCTAGAAAATACTATCCATCAAAACTATATGCAGGCTTATTCATGTTATTCTTGAATCTGTCCCGACTTATGAGAAGAAAAAGGCATCCACTTAAGAAACCACCGCGCCATTTCCTCATTCATGGGGGCTGTAACCTCATGGGCGGCTTCCGGGTATACCACAAGCGCGGGCCGCAGGGGCTTTTCCAATCCCGCACACAAACGCTCCGCCGCTTTTCTTACGACATCTTCGGGGAAAAGGGGATCCTGGCCTCCGTTTAGCATTAAAAGAGGCACACGGCTAAGTATATCGTATTGATTGTCCTTCATATAGTCCTTTACAAGCGCCACTGTCTTATCATATTCCCCGGTCTCCGGCTCTCCCTCAAAAAAGTGAAAATGGGTATTAAGGCGCCGCACCTCTTCAGGGCCGGTCAGCATATCGGGAAAGGGAATGCTGATTAAGGGAATTGCGGCTTTCAGCCGGTTTCCCAGCCCCGCGCCATGCTTGAAAAGAAATTCAAAAACAATAAGTCCGCCCATGGACGCCCCTGCTACGCCAATACGGCCTTTATCAACAAGGGGATTCTCTGAATAGTAATCAATAAGCAGATTAAACTCCGCTGCCGTCTCCCGGCAGATTTGAAACACGCCCCGGATTGTTTCCGAAAGGCCGTCCGTCGCTCCCCCGCCTGCGGCGTAGTCCCCGGATTTTCTTTCTCCATGCCCGAGGGCGTCGGGAAGTACAACGAAAAAGCCCTTTTCAGCTAAAGCCCTTGCCGATGGAAGCATATCCTCCTTGCGGGAGGTCCAGCCGTGCTGCAATAAAATGAGGGGTCCCGGCTCCTTTAATCCCTCGCTAAAAACCTCCAATACGGGAATATCACCTGTTTTCCGTGACAAAACGGTTATTGGCATACCCTTTCCTCCTTTGAAGCCTGAACTATAAACCTGCCCTATTCCGGTATTCCCGGGGGGCTTATCCCTTGATTGATCCTATCATAACACCCTTGACAAAATATTTTTGAATAAAGGGATAAATCATAAGAACCGGCACGGTGGATACAATGATAAGGGCGTATTTTACCAGCTCGGCAAGCCCCTGCTTCACTGCGGCTACCTCCGGATCCTCAAGCATGGTATTGTCCATAAAGCTGTTAACCAGAATCTCCCTTAAAAAAAGCTGCAGAGGATACAGCTTTCTGTCGTTTATAAAGAGAAACGCGTTAAAATAGGCGTTCCAGTGTCCTACCGCATAAAAAAGCGCTATTACCGCAAGAGTGGCCTTTGAAAGGGGCAGCACAATGGCCGTCAGGTACTTGATATCCCCGCACCCGTCAATTCGGGCCGCCTCCAGAAGCTCACCGGGAATATTGGACTGAATGGAGGTTCTGGCAATAATCATATTATAAACGGACATGGCTCCCGGTAAAATGAGGGCCCATACCGTGTTAACCATATTGAGATTTCTGACCAGCATGTAAAAGGGAATAAGTCCCCCTCCAAACAGCATCGTAAAGGCAAAAAGAAACATAATGCCGTTCCTGCCGGGCAAATCCCTTCTCGAAAGAGGATAGGCGGCAAGCATGGTGACCACCACATTGAAGGAGGTCCCCACCGCTGTGTAAAACAGGGTATTCCTGTAGCCCAGAAGTATGTTTTCATTGCTGAAAACAGCCTTGTAGCCCGTAAGATTGAAATCCACGGGCAGCAGCATGACCTTTCCCGTAGAAACGGCCGCCGGAGAGGAAAAGGAAGCGGACACAATAAATAGGAGGGGATATAAAACAGCCAGTAAAAAGAGGCTTAACAGTGCAAAGGTGACGGCGTAAAAGATCCTGTCCTCTGCGGGCACCGAAACGGAGTATTTTATTTTCGAGGCCGATAGCGTTTTTTTCATCATATTAAAACTACCCTTCCTGCGTCTGATGTCTTTCACCAAAGGCTTTGATCGCTTACTTTACGGGAAATGAAATTAACCAGGCTTATGAGAATAAAATTGATAATCGAGTTGAACAGGCCTATTGCCGTGGCATAGGAAAAATTCAGGCTGCTGCTTCCTATACCCACCTGGTAGACATAGGTGGAAATCACCTCGCTGGCCCGCCGGTTCAAATTGTTCTGCATTAAAAAGGTTTTTTCAAAGCCCACATTCATAATACTTCCGGTACTAACAATCAAAAGAATGATGGCTGTGGGGAGAATGCAGGGAAAGTCGATATAAATAATGCGTTTGAACCGGGACGCCCCGTCAATAACGGCGGCTTCATGGAGCTCCGGATCCGCGTTGGCAAGAGCCGCCATATAGATAATGCTGCTCCACCCCAAGCCCTGCCAGATTCCGGACCAGACATAAAGATGGGAAAAGGCATCGGGCTGGCCAAGAAGATTGGGCGCCTCCTGACCGGTCAGCAGCGTATAAAAAACTCCGAACAAGCCAATCCGAGGGTTAAAAAACTGGATAAGCATACCTACCATGACAACGGTAGAAATGAAGTGGGGTATGTAAGTGACGGTCTGAATAAACTTCTTATACCTCACCGACACCATGGCGTTGAGCATAAGGGAAAAAAGAATGGGCATGGGAAAACCGGCAATCAGGCTGTATAACGAAATTTTAAGCGTGTTGCCCACTACCCTTTCAAACTGATAAGAGGAAAAGAACTTTGTGAAGTTCTCCAGGCCTATCCATGGGCTGCCCCAAATCCCCCCGTCCAGAGTAAACTTTTTGAATGCAAGCTGGATGCCCGCCATGGGGATATAGGCAAATACAATAATATAGGCTACCGGTACCACAAGGAGCAAATAAAGCTGCCAGCGGGATAAGATTCTGCGATAAAGAGGCGTTTTGTTTCTGATAGACGTAGAGGTCATCCTGTCATCTCCTTAAGACCTGTTTTTACGGCCCTGTTTTATGGCCCTTTTTATCCGGCGTATTCAAGCCGGGGACGAAACACGGTTGGATAAAAGCCTGTGGAAGACTAAGCCCACTCCTTCTCTCATTCCCCATGGCATTAAGAAGGCGGGCTTATGGGAAAAGAGGGGGCCTCCCCCCTCTTTTCTCAGGGCGTCTTAACGGCCCATCATCCGGTTATAAGCGGTCTGGGATATTTCCAGATACTCCTTAAGGCCCATGTTTTCCAATTCCTTTACATAATTGTCCCATTGGCTCAGGGGCAGGTCGCCTACGATAAAGCGGGTAAGGGATTCGTCAACATAAGTCATGAGGGTTGTACGGATATCGGTTATCTGATCGAATTCTTCCTGATTGTAATTAATGTTCATAATGACTTCCTTGGGTGCCTTGTCGATGTAATAGGGCACAGCCTGAGCCGTCATGTACTGGGAGTCATAGGGATTGCCATCCCAGATCTGAGCGTTTACGCTCATGGCATCCGTCCTTCTGGCAGGCTGGATATCTCCCCAGGTGTAGTTGTGATCCATGCTTAGAATATTATTGATTATTTTCAGGTTGGCAGGAATGCCAAGAGATTCGTACAAGCCCTTTTCACTTCCCGTGTAATATTCCCAGTCCGTAGCCTTCTGGCCGAAGCGGCTTGTGATGGACAGCTCTTCCTCCCACATCAAATCCCCCAGCCGGAAGGCTGCCTCCGGGTTCTCACAGTCCTTGGTGATAAAAAACACATGGGTGGGTATCTGTGCCACCAGGGTGGCGTAATTGGCGCCTTCGGGGCCGGTGAGAGGCGGAAGAACCGTCATGTCCTCTTTTCTTACGCTGTCGGTAAGGTAAACACTGGTGCTGCCCGAGGGAAGGGAGCCTACAAGCTGGACCTCTTCATTTTCCAGGATCTGCTTCAAAGAGGCGTCGTCCTGAGTAAAGGACAGAGGAGACAGCAGGCCCTCGGAGCACAGCTTGTTAAGATAAGTCACACCTTCCTTCCACTGGGGTGTGTTATAGGCGGGATAAAGGGTTCCGTTGTCGTCCACCAGCAGATAATAAGCGTTGTTCACACCGCCGATATTGCTGTAGATGAACGCGTTCATGAAAAAGGCGCCGATTTGCCGGTTCCACCCGTTTGTGGAGCCAATAAGAGGTATCTCGTCGGCCTTTCCGTTCCTGTTGGGATCTTTGTCTTTAAAGGCTTTCAGAACCTGATAATAGTCCTCGGTGGTGGTGGGCATGGAAAGCCCCAGGTTATCCAGCCAGGTTTGATTAATCCAGGCCCTGTATGCCCAGGTATTGCCTATTTCCGGACAATTTTTGGGGATGCCGTAGATATTGCCGTCGGGAGCGGTGATGTAGGGCATCCATATATTATCCCCGGCATCCATGTATTGCTTTATGTAATGGGATGAGGTTTCATAATAGGTATTAAGAGGAAGAAAAACGCCCTGGCCGCCGTACTGGTTGACCTCGGAGCTTTGCAGGGGCGCGATGAGAATATCCGGGAGCTTGCTTCCACCTGCCACCAGAAGCGATATTTTCTGACGGTATTCCGAACCGTTGGCTGCCGCGATGGATTCAAAAACCATATCCGCATTGGCCTTTTCCTCCAGAAGCAGGGTGTAATGGTTGGTGTCCATGTCCTTTCCCTTGCCGTTGGCCAGATAGCCCGGCACACCCACGGTAAGCGTCACCTTTTCCTTAAAGAGCGGAAGAGTACCAAGCTGGTTGTACAAGGGGTCTTCCGTAGCCTCCGGAGTACTCGGCAAGCCGGAGGCCGTACCAGGCGTCGGGGTTGCGGACGGGCCCTGGGCAGAATCCGTTCCGCCGCAGGCTGTCATTAAAAGAGCCAGCCCCATGAGCGCGGCAGATAAGCGCATTGCTTTTCTGAGTTTCATTTCAATTCCTCCTTGACACATTAACTGCTCCCTGCCCCATGGGCGCTGCCTGCGGCCGGACGTTCTAGCGGTATAGCAACGCTGCCAGGCGCCATGCTTCAGGGATAGGCCCATTATAGGTTTGCAGCCGTCACGGTGTAAATTTGAAATTCCCGCCCTTATACCCCCACAGTATCAAAAAGGGGTTGTAAATTAACGAAAGAATAGGAACTACGGTTCTTGCGCCATTTGATTTTCCGGAAAAAGCTGGACCATCGTCATCATTTTGTTAACGGACCAGAATCTCCACACCAGCCTTAAAGGCTTTCGTCCGGCCTATTGTGGCTTCTCCACTGTCCTGGCGAAATCTCATAGACACGGTTGAAGGCTTTATAAAAGGTATTCTGAGAATTAAATCCCACTTTTGTATGTATTTGGTTTATCTTTATATCCGTATTCCTCAGCAGCTCCTCCGCTTTCTTAAGGCGCAGCGCCTCCAGATAATCGCCGAAGCTTTTTCCCGTTTGTTCCCTTACCAGGCTGAACAGGTATTTTTCGGACAGCTGAAACGCCTCCGACACCATGGCGACACACATGTCGGGGTTATTAAAGTTTTCCCTGATATAGTCGGCTATGCTCTGCTTCATTTCCTCATTTTTGCTGCGCTTTTTTGCTTCCACATAGAGGCAGAGCCGTACCGCCGTTTCTTCCAGCCTGTCCAGAATCGCGTCAATGGCCAAATCCCTTATTTCGCCGTCCTTGGGAAGAACCTGCTCCCTGTCTTCCTTAAGCAAAGTGCCCGCGGCGGCCTCCACCACGTTGCGGACGGCATAATAAATCTGCCTTGCATCGGAATCGCCTGTAAGCTTATACTTGCGCAAATGCTTTTTCATTTTGTCAAAAAGCTTATTTACTTGTTCTGTTTTTCCCATCAATATAAGATCATGGAGCTTAAGGCCAATCATGGGATCGAAGAGATCGGGAACCTCCAGCCTGTCTGCCTTTACATAGAAGCAAACCGGATCCGAATTGTCCCTGTAATCGAAAAGCGGTATGTTTTTTATCTGATGGTAAAGCGAGCTGATATTTTCGATGCCCATCCCCACCGAAGAAACACGGAAGGTAATTTGGACACCGGACTGTGCCTCCATATCCCTGGCAATGCTTCTTAAAATGTCCCCCATGCCCGATAAATGGCTTTGATCGGCCTCAGAAAGGTTGATGATTATGGCCATGCGCTCCCGTTCCAGATTGCACAGAATCTTATTGTGGCTGATTTTGGAACGGACGCTTTCAGCCGCCAGCAAATGAGCTCGCTGAACCCTGTCCGTCACATCCTCCTGCACGTCTTCCGTCACCCAGGCATCCATAAGAATAACGCAGAAATAAGTATTTTCCACCTGATGGTATTGGGCAAAGGCAAGCTCCTCCTGAGCTCCCGAGGATCCCTGAGTAAGAATTTTCTGAGTTATATTGATCTTTATGGAATTTTCCAGTGTATCCAACTGCTTCTTATAGGCTTCATTGGTCTGGTTCATTTCATAGAAGACGTCCTTCAGGTAGTCGTATTCGTTTTCATTTTTGCGTCCCGTTCTTCCCATCCTGGAACCAATGGCATTCATAAGGCCTTTCACAGGCCGGTACTGGCTGTGAGCAAAAAATAAAGACATAACAATGCCTAACAAAAGAGCGGCAGTAAGATAAAACAGAAGATAGCTGACGGAAGAGCCCAGCCTTTTGGCAAACAGGCTGTCGGGAACCCCTATCACAGCCTCAAGCCCCGTTTCACGGCTGCTCACCCGCATTACGTTCATCTTCTGTCCGTTCATTTGGGTTTCGCTTACGCCGCCCTCTGCCAAGGAGAGCTGTGCCCCTTCATAATTATGACTGAGGATAAAAGCCCCGTTTTTGTCCAGTACGTATAAAAAACCGTCATTTAAAAGCTCCTCGGATAAAAGCCTTTGAATAATAAGCTGTTGATCCAGAAGGAAAAAAATGACGCTGCTCTTCTCTCTGATGCCTGTCATCGGCAGGGGAATAATGCAGGGAACGGTATCCCTCACCCCTTCGGGATAGGTGGTCTGGGTTCCGTAGGTTATTGGAAGGGACGCCTTAATATTGATTAAATCCTTGCTGTCGAAAAGATAATTTTTCCACTCCTCAAAGCTTTTTCCATCAATCCCGTAAACCTTGGGATACATAAAAAGATGATTGGTATAAATGCTGTTTTTCGTAATAATGAATTCATTTTTCTCAAACATAACGCCGATATCCATAACAATTTCGGAAGGGAAAACCATATTCATGAGGTACTTTTGAGTATTAATGAGCTTGTAATAATCCTTGGTTTGCATGTAGCCGGAAATACGCAGAAGCTCCGAAAAGCTGCTTTCGACACTCAGGGTATAAGCCGCCTCGTAAAACTTCAGTATCTGGCTGTCAATATCTAAAAAACCGATTTCAAGGGTATTGTAGCTGTCGTTGAGCATGCTCTCCTTTACCGTGGAAAGCGTGCGGCTGAAAAGCGGATAAAAGGGCCAGCAAACAGCTGCAACCAGTATAAAGTAGGTAATCAGGAATTGAGTAAATACGCGTCTGCCCTTTATTTCGAGCTTTATCATACAAAATACCCCCACTGAAATGCAACCGCTGAACGTCAACCGGCAAGGAAAGTATA
>JAFADM010000056.1 GCA_023424865.1 Bacillota bacterium
TTAACGGAAGCGTGGTGGTTGTACCTCCTATTCCCCAGCACATGCTCGATCCCATAAATGAGCAGGACGGCCTTTACACCCTTTTGCTCAGAGGCATTCAAAATGGCGAAGTGGTGGAAAAAACGGAGATTATTTCGTCCATCAGCCGTGGAGTAGACCTTTATAAAGATCATGAAGCTTATCTGGCGGTTGCGGAAAGCCCCGAGCTCAGAGTGGTTATTTCCAATACCACTGAGGCCGGCATTTACTATAATCCCAAGGACAAGCTGGAAGCTGCTCCTCAGGATTCCTATCCTGCCAAGCTAACGGCTCTTCTGTACAAGAGGTTTGTCAAATTCGGAGGGGATCCTTCCAAGGGCCTTCTCATTCTGCCCTGCGAGCTCATTGACAGAAACGGCGACAACCTCAAGAACTACGTTCTTAAGCATTCCCAAAACTGGGGCCTGGGTGCCGACTTCATTAAGTGGGTGGAAGAATCCAACGTCTTCTTTAATACCCTTGTGGACCGCATTGTTACAGGCTATCCCAGAGATGAAATAAAAACCATTACCGAAAATCTGGGCTATGAGGATAAGGTCGTAGACACGGGAGAAATCTTCCATTTATGGGTTATTGAAGGTGATGCCAAATACGCTTCCGAGCTTCCTTTTACCGAGGCCGGGCTGGAAGTTATCTGGACCAATGACATGACCCCCTACCGTTCCAGAAAGGTGCGCATCTTAAACGGCGCCCATACCATGACCGTGCTTCTGGCTTATCTGTACGGCAGGGACACTGTCGGCCAATGCATGGACGATACCCTTATCCGTGCTTATATGACCAAGGGAATTTATGAAGAGGTCATTCCCACACTGGATCTGCCCCTTGAAGAACTCAATGCCTTTGCAGCCAGCGTGTTTGAAAGATTCTCCAATCCCTTCATCAAGCATTTTCTTTTGAGCATTGCCTTAAACTCGGTTTCCAAATTCAAGGCAAGAGTATTGCCCTCCGTTTTGGAGTATTATAAGAGAAAAGAGACCCTTCCTCCCGTATTGACCGCATCCCTGGCTTCTCTCTTTGCTTTCTATAAGGGTACTGCCGGCGATTCCTCCACCTACCTCAACGGTAATCGGAACGGCGAGGCCTATAAAATTCAGGATGAAGAAAATATTCTTAATGTGTTCAAGGATCTGTGGGCTAATTTTGACGGAAGTGCCGAGGGCACAACCGCTCTTGTAACAAAGCTTCTTGCCAGGGAAGACTGGTGGGGACAGGATCTCAACAGTCTGCCGGGCTTTACGGCTGCTGTTGCCGGTTACCTGGGCGTTATTCTTAATAAAAGCCCGGAGGCCTTGCTTAAGGAGTTGACTCAATAATGACAGAGTTATTAAAAATACATGCCAGGGACAACGTTGCCGTTAGCCTGGCTGATTTGAAAAAAGGCCAAAGGCTGTCTGTAGACGGCTTTGAAGTGGAAACGGCAGAAGAGGTGGCAAGAGGGCACAAGGTGGCTCTCGTGCCCATCAAGGCCGGTGAGCCCATTGTTAAGTACGGCTTCCCCATCGGCGTGGCCACACAGGATATCGCCTCTGGTGAAAACGTTCATACCCAAAATTTGAAGACCGCTCTGGGCGGTCTTGAAACCTACACCTATACGCCTGGGGCAAAGAATGATGCCCATGAGCTGGCCAAGGATCTTCCCAAAACCTTCCCGGGTTATGTTCGTGAGGACGGCAGGGTAGGTGTTCGTAATGAGCTTTGGATAGTAAACACCGTAGGCTGCGTTAATAAAACAGCTGAAATTCTGGCTAAGGAAGCCAATGCCCGCTATACTGACGGCATTGACGGCGTTTTTGCCTTTCCCCATCCCTACGGATGTTCCCAGATGGGAGACGACCATAAAACTACCCAGATTATTCTGGCAGATATGGTAAAGCATCCTAATGCAGGTGGTGTACTTGTTCTGGGCCTCGGCTGCGAGAACAACAACATCCCCGAGTTTAAGAAGGTGCTGGGCGATCTTCCTCCCGAGAGGGTTCGCTTTTTGTCAACCCAGGAGGCAGAGGATGAAATAGAGGAGGGCCTGAAGCTTTTAGGCGAGCTCTATCAGTATGCCAAAGGCTTTAAGCGCCAACCCTGTCCCGTATCCAGCCTCACTGTCGGATTAAAGTGCGGCGGCTCTGACGGCTTCTCCGGCATTACTGCCAATCCCCTTTTAGGCGCCTTCTCCGACAGGCTTGTGGCCTTGGGCGGCATCAGCCTCTTAACCGAAGTGCCTGAAATGTTCGGTGCCGAAACCATTCTTATGGACAGGTGTTCCAACGAGGGCATCTTTGATAAAACCGTCAAGCTTATCAATGATTTTAAGGATTATTACATTCGCCACGATCAGGTGGTTTATGAAAATCCTTCACCGGGAAATAAAAAGGGCGGTATTTCCACCCTGGAGGAAAAATCCCTGGGATGTACGCAAAAGGGAGGCACCTCACCGGTTGTGGATGTCCTGGGCTATGGCGAACCGGCCGTAAAGCCCGGACTTAACCTCCTGCAGGGCCCCGGCAACGATATCGTGGCCGTTACGGCTCTTATGGCCTCCGGCGCTCAGATTATTCTTTTCACCACCGGACGTGGAACGCCTCTTGGAAGCCCTGTGCCCACAGTGAAGGTCTCCACCAATTCGGAGCTGGCTGCCCGCAAATCCAACTGGATTGATTTTGACGCAGGGCCTCTTGTTCGCGGCACATCCATGGATGCACTTGCGGATGACTTCTTCCGTGATATCATCAGCTACGCTTCGGGCGATAAGAAAACGCTCAATGAGCAAAACGGCTACCGGGAAATTGCCATCTTTAAGGACGGCGTTACCCTGTAACCCATGAATGAACCTATAAGAATGCCTGAGGGCGTTGTTATAAACTTATAGCTAAAATCACCGTAAAGAGACTGTTGCATAAGGATTAAGCTTCCTTGGCAGCAGTCTCTTTTTAATAGCCCTTTGCGTAAGCAAAGCTTGCTAAAGAGAGGAGCAATCAAATGTAAGTTTGTCTTATGCAAAGGGATCCCTGGCAGTTGGGAGGGCCTTTGTGTAAAATGCGTAGAAGGCTTCAGGAGAAACATTCTCAAACCAGGAAGGCTCAGGAACCAGGTAGGTGGAGCCCTCCTGACGGCTGGGCAGGGTGTTGCAGGCCGGATAAAGAATAAGATCGCCGCTCTCGGCATAGAAGCGGCACAGCTCGGGACAGAGAATGGCCTGAGCCAGCCTCCGGGCTGTTTTTTCCGGGATGGACCGCCGGGCGCAGAAGAAGGAAGGTATAAGCAGGGGCCCCTCCTTCGGTACACGCAGGAAATGCTTTTCCCCGTCGGCCCTCAAGGCGTAAAGGGAGGGAACAAGGGCCGTCTGCCTCTGGCCCTGCCGTACCTGATAGAAAGCACCGATGGGCATATCGGAGACATGGCCGTTTTTAAGAAGCTTATCCGAAGCTTCTTTTCCGTATTTGCTCCAAATAGCTTTTACCAGTGTTTTTACAGCGGAGTTGTTAATTCCTCCGAAGGCCAGCCCTTCC
>JAFADM010000153.1 GCA_023424865.1 Bacillota bacterium
CGCTGTTCTCCTTCAAGGGACTTATGAAAAACGCACCTCTATCTCTGATTATTATATTCTATTTTATTCGTATACTCCATAGTTAAAGCCTGTATTTTATGTGCAGCTCCATATAAATAATCCACCGGATGCATCTTATGTAAGAGAAACGGAAGACGTCCTGCCTGAAAACCGGTATGCCCCGGCCCCCTGGGGAAAGCATTTACAGGAAGCTGAACAGATTGAAATTACCGTAAATGATATCATTTACGCCAGGGGTTGTCAATTCGAAGCAGCCTTAACTTCTGGGGAAACGCATCAAGGAGCCGTGACCTTAATTCAAAATACATAGAGGGAGTTCAGCCTCCTCCCATCGCAACGGTTTTACCGCTGGCAGCGGATTCCACGGTAGCCAGCGTAACCTCCAGGGTTTTAATGCTGTCGTCATAGGTAGAGAGGATACCGGAAGTATTTCCCGTGGAAGCAGCCTTTAGGAAGGCCGTATCCGTTTTAACGAAAATGTCCTGTCCACCTTCCTTAAAAAGCTCGGTATGCCCGTTGCCGTAATTGGCTTCAAGAGCCATACCCCAGCCCGAAAAGGCACACCTTATACTCCGGGACTCAAGCGTGAGGCCGATGTTTCCGCCGGTGCGGGGAAAGCAGCCGGTAAAAAAGCTTCCCACGGCTCCACTGGAATATTCAACGCTCACAGTCATGGCGTCCTCGGTGGCATAGTCTGTTACATCCTTCACAAAGCCCTTTGCGCTGAAAGCCGAAACACGCTTTATTTCCCCTGCAATATAGCGCGAGGCATCCACAAGATGGGTGCATTGCTCCACAAACTGGCCTCCGGATAAGGAGCCGGTTCGCCACCATAGAGGGCCGGGCATGGGGTTAACCCACCATCCGCTTATGAGAGCGGGCTTGTCCCCGGAGTTATGAAACAGGGTTCTGGCATGGTTGACGGAAGCATGGTACCGCATCATATAGCCTACGGACACCAGAGTGCCTGCCTTTTCAAAGGCCTCCCGAATTTCCCGGGCGGTTTTCAGATTGTTTGCCACGGGCTTTTCAATAAAAACCGCAGGTACTCTTAAGGCACACTCTTTTTCAATTTCACCGTGTGCATGAGGAGGCATAAGTATGAAAACAGCATCAAGCTGTTCGTTTTTCAGCATCTCCCTGTAGTCACCATAGCTGTGTGCCTGGATAGGGGAGGCAAGTTGAGCCGCTTTCCCTTCATTTCTGCCGGTAATGGCAGCTATCTCAATACCGGGGATCTTTTTCAACGCTTCAAGATGCACGCCGGCAACCCAGCCTGTGCCAATAAGTCCGACTTTTAATGCCATATAAGCTTTCTTCCTTTCAAAAGAGTCCTGAGAACCTTAGTCTTAGAACCTTAATAGGTAATAACCGTCTGAATGACTTGTGCAGGATCGGTGTCAATGGTGCGGTAAGCCTCTGCAATGGAATCGTAGGGGATGCGTGTGGTAATGAGGTTTTCCAGCTTAAGCTGTGTGAGAAGGCTCATACAGGTCTTTTCCTTGCGTGTGACATCCCACATGTGGCGAATTTCCGGATTAGTGCTTCCTGTTTGGGAACAGCGCAGGGCAATCCGGTTGTGGTGAAATTCCTCCGAAAGGCTGAGATTACTGCAGGAACCCTGATACCAGCCTGCCGCAGTGACAGCGGTATCGGGGGCGGCAATACGTAGGGCTTCATTTAAGGCCTTTATATTTCCGGAAACTTCAATGACGGCGTCGGGACCCTTGTTATTGGTGAGCTTGCGGATTTCCATGGCCGCGTCCGGCACCGACAAGGGGCTAATATGAATAGCCATGCCGTTTTCCATGGCCGCAGCTCCCCGCTTTTCAATAGGATCCACCCCAATAACCCGGGCTCCGGATAGGCGGCACATCTGGGCCGCAAGCTGCCCTAAAACACCCAGGCCAGAAACCGCAACCGTATCTCCCAGCTTGATTTTTGTATCCAGTATGGCGTTAAAGGCTGTCATGAGGTTGGTGAAGAAAATGCCGTATTCCGGCTTTAAGCCCTTGGGAAGCTTTATAACCTGATTCTCATTTTTAACCGCATGTGTCTGATGAGGCGCGTTTATGTACACCACATCCCCTGGAAGAATAGTGGTTACCCCTGCTCCGACCTCTGTGACTCGGCCTACACTGGCATAGCCCATATACCATACTCCGGGGTCACAGCTTCGCACCGGATAGGACCATACTTCACCCGTATCGGCAGGAACAAATAAACGGGTCGAGCCATTTTGCCTGGTCCTGAAAAAAGGTGCTGTTCCTCTGTACACAGCCATTTCAGTACCATGGCTGATGCCGCTGAAAAGAGTTTGTATTCTTACCTGTCCCTCAGAAAGAGGAGGCTCCTCCACTTCCGTGAGAGTAATTCGCCTGGGGCCTTCATAAACCATAACTTTCATATGCTGATCTCCTTTTGGACCTTGAATATGCCCAAATTATAGCAGGGGAGAGGGGAGGGAAAAATGAATGGACGTGATATGAATTTGCACGGATGTGGTATTATTGTATTTAACGAGTTTTTGATGACGAGCAATATGGATATTGTTACCAGGAACTTTGATGAAAAGCATTTAAGGAGAACCGGGTCTATGCGCGTGGAATATTTTAATACGGGTACGGTGGAAGGGGATTCTCATATTCGCTACTGCGGTTATGAGGATACGCTGGCCGATTTCAGCTGCGGGCCGAATATCAGGGACTGCTATTTATTTCATTATATTGTAAGGGGAGAGGGGTACTATAAAACCAGGGGGAAAACCTACCGCCTGAAGGAAGGAGATATCTTTTGTATATTTCCAAGGGATGTGGTCTATTATTATACTGTTAAGGAAAAGCCATGGTCGTTTTACTGGTATTCCTATAATGGAAGAAGAGCTCCTGAGTTTACTCTTAAGATGGGCTTTACGGATTCCGCACCTGTTCAGCATGTCAGGGCTGGCAACTGCATTCCTGAGCTTATGGATGAGCTTATTAAGGTGTTTGATAATACTGAGGAAAACCGGGACTTTTTACTCCTGTGCTGCCTGTACCATCTCTTCGCGGAGCTTGAAGCCTCCTATTTGGCTCAGGGCCATAAGCTGCCGGTGAAAAAGTCCTCTCACCTTTATGTTGACAGGACGCTCCAGTACATTTCCGCAAACTACCATCGTTCCATTACCGTAAGAGAGCTGGCCTGTGAGGTTGGCCTTGAAAGAACCTATTTTTCCAAGCTTTTCGCACGTATTGCCGGTATGCCGCCTCAGGAGTACCTGCTGCGGTTTCGGCTTGAAAAGGCCCTGTCAATGCTTAAGGAAACGGATCTGAGGATAGGTGAAATTGGCCGCGGGGTAGGCATCGATAATCCCTACTATTTCTCCCGGGCTTTTAAGGCGCTTTGGGGCGTGAGTCCGGGCTATTATCGTAAGGAAAGGCAAGAGCCCATGCAAAAAAGAAAGTTGTCCCAGGAAAAACCATAAGGTCTTTTGCAGGGAAATTAAAAATATGATATAGTAAATTTGCGCTGAAAGGACAAGCCCTTCCCTCAAGGCCTGAGGCTAAAGGGGAACCGCTGTCTTTAATTATAAAATGGAGGAATATGCGTGGCTCCTAAAAATGTACAGAGGAAAAAACCGGCGGCGTCCGGCACAGGAACGCGAAAAACCCGTTCATCGGGAAGTACGGCAAGAAGAACGCCGTCGAAAACGTCGGGCTCATCAAAAATGAAGAAAGCCGACTTAATAAAAAAGAAACAGGCGGAGGAAAGGCTGAAGCGTGAAATATTAGGCCTGCTTACGGCTGTTTTAGGTGTTCTAGCCCTGCTGAGTGTTTATGCGGAAAGCACAACCGGTCTTTTCGGACGCCTTATCAAGGAAATGATCGGCGGCATTTTTGGCTTTACGGGCTATGTTATTCCTTTTCTCATAGTTGCCAGAGGCATTCTTCAAATTTTTAGTCCGGAGAAGAGGTACGGAAAGCCCAGAACAGCTCTGGGGCTTCTTTTGATCGCATTGATTTGCGCCCTTCTTCAGGCAGGGCTGCACGAGGCCTCCTATTATGAAAATATGAATTTGGGCATGTATTTAAGTGCTTTTTATAATGAAGGAAAATCCGCTCTGCGCCTTGGCACCGACAGCTTTATTGCCGGTGGCGGCGTTATTGGCGGCGTTATTGGTGTTCCTCTGCTTTTTGTGTTTAAAAAATGGGGAACCTTTATTATCCTTATTACAGCTGCAACTATTGCAGCCATGGTACTGACACGCCTGTCTCTGGCGGATGCCGCCCGGGGCGTTTACAACGGAACCTCTGCCGCCGTATCTGAAATGGTGGATGCAGCCCGTAAGCGCAGGGATGAAAGAGAATACGAAAAGAGCCTCAGAGCGGTCCAGATGGAGGAAGCCCAGGTGGCGGGAGATTTTTATGAAGCTTCCGAAAATGGCAGAAAAGCAAAGATCCTGGATTTCCCTCTGCCTATGAGAGGAGAAAATCCTACTTCCGCGGGACAGGGTAAAAAGAAGGGGCAGGAGGAAGCTGTCCCTGCCGGGGAGACTGCTTCTCCGGTCCTGCCTGTGTCTCAGGGAATGAATGAGACAGCTGCTTTGGCTGAGGACACTTTTATAGCGACAGTGACAGCCCCTGGGCCTTCCCCTGAAAAAGCAACCGCTGTGACATCGGCCGGTACGGCTTTTGATGAAAGAATGCCTGAAATTACCCTTTCCAGGCATTTAATGCAGGCGGATCCCCAATGGGAACCCCAGGAACCGACTATTATCCCGAACCCCGAGCCGGAGGAACCCGGCTATTCCATCACCATTGCCGAAACTCTTCAGAAGGAGCCTGAAAAGGAGCTAAGCGAGCTTAACAGCCTGCCCCTTCCCGATGTCGACAGGCCCGAACAGAAAACGAACCCGGAAAACAGAAATTCGGGGGAGGGTGTTTCTCAGGCCGGACCTATAAAGGAGGACGGCCTCGGAATTGGCTATGAAGTGATGAAAAGCGAAACCTACCTATTCCCGCCGGTGGAGCTTTTGTCCAAATCCCCTGAAAGTGAATCCAATATGAGAAACATAAAATCCCAGGCTATGGAAAATGCCAAGAAGCTGGAATCCACCCTGGAAAGCTTTGGAATAGGCGCCAAGGTGTTGCAGGTTTCCGTTGGCCCTGCCTTTACCCGGTATGAGCTTCAGCCTGCCCCGGGCATAAAGGTAAGCCGCATTGTAAACCTCACCGACGACATTGCCCTTAATCTGGCTTCTACCGGCGTGCGTATTGAAGCGCCTATTCCGGGTAAAGCCGCCATCGGCGTGGAGGTGCCCAACAAGGAAGTCGCGCCCATAAACCTTCGCAGTGTACTTGAAACGGATGAATTTTCAAGAAATTCCTCAAGACTCTCCGTTGCACTCGGAAAGGATATCTCCGGTGAAAATGTCATTGTGGATCTGGGTAAAATGCCCCACGTCCTCATTGCGGGTGCCACCGGCTCCGGTAAGAGCGTATGCATTAACACCATTGTTGTAAGTCTTCTCTATAAAGCGAATCCGGATGAGGTCAAGCTTCTGATGGTAGATCCCAAGGTCGTTGAGCTGGGTGTGTACAATGGCATTCCTCATCTTCTCATACCGGTGGTTACCGACCCCAATAAGGCGGCAGGTGCACTTCGCTGGGCCGTTTCGGAAATGACCACCCGTTATAAGCTCTTTGCCGACAGAGGTGTCCGTGATCTTTTAGGCTATAATGCTTCGGTGGAAGAGCAGGGAGAAGGTTTTAAACTGCCTCAGATTGTCATAATAATAGATGAGCTGGCAGATCTTATGATGGTGGCGCCCCATGACGTGGAGGACAGCATCTGCCGCCTGGCCCAGATGGCCCGTGCCGCAGGTATGCACCTGGTTATCGCAACCCAGCGTCCCTCCGTCAATGTCATTACTGGTGTCATCAAGGCCAATATTCCATCCCGTATTGCTTTTGCCGTGTCCTCCCAGGTGGACTCCCGAACCATTCTCGATATGGCGGGAGCCGAAAAGCTTCTTGGCAAGGGCGATATGCTGTATTATCCCGTAGGCGTTCCAAAGCCGGTGCGCGTTAAAGGTGCTTTTGTTACCGATAAGGAAGTGGAACTGGCGGTGGATTTTGTTAAAAATCAGGTAAGAGCCCGTTACGACAGCGATATTATCGATAATATCAATGATGCTGCCGCACAAGACAACCAGGAGGAAGAGGACGGATCCAAGGATGAGCTTCTCGCACAGGCCATTGATGCGGTTATCGACTGCGGTCAGGCTTCCGTTTCCTTCATTCAGAGGAAGTTCAAGGTTGGCTATGCCAGAGCCGGCAGAATTATTGATCAAATGACCGAAAAAAATATCATCAGCGGCTATGAGGGCAGTAAGCCCCGAAGGATACTCATATCCAAGGAGCGCTGGGAGGAAATGAAAGCGGGCAATTTTGGAGATGCAATATGAAAGATATTTTGTCCATTCCCCTAA
>JAFADM010000187.1 GCA_023424865.1 Bacillota bacterium
TGTCCAATATCATTAACGTGGGCATACAGCAGGGCGGAATTGAAAATGCAGTGCCAGAGGCGCTTCGACCCGAAACCTATGACAAAATAAGCCTGTTTCTGGATGACAGCGGGAAAGAGCTTTTGGCTTCCGCTTACCGTTTAGCTGACAAGGATACCCTTTCTGAGAAAGATTATAACCGTTACGTTAAGGATTATCCCCTCCTTGAGTCCCAGTCCCTGTATTTAATTAACACAGAGGACGGAGATACACTAAGCCGTTTGGATGATTTACTCGGAAAAACACTTATGACGGTATATGGCCTTGAAAAGGAAGGAATAAAGGCGTTTGGCGAAATGGCGGCCAATTTTCCGGCGGATGCGGATCCCTTTCAGGTTTTGGCTATGATGCCGGCCGAAGCAGTGGCCCAGGCACGGGAAAAAATCAGCGAAGCTCAGGATTCTCTTCCTGAAACCATGATCTCCCAGGCTGCCATTGAATACGTCAAGCAGGAATACACCGCTATTGGCATGAGCTTAAGCCGTCTCCAAAACAACTATATTATTCAGGCAGGCCTAATCATGCTTGTCATCTCCCTTTTAGCCATGGTGGCCTCCATTCTGGCAGGCTTTCTGGCAGCCAAGGTGGCAGCGGCCTTCAGCCGGGATGTGCGCAAGGATTTGTTCAAGAAAGTGGAAAGCTTCTCCAGTGCGGAATTCGACAAATTTTCCACTGCCTCCCTCATCACCCGAACCACCAATGATATTCAGCAAATCCAGATGTTTCTGGTGCTTATGCTTCGAATACTCTTTTATGCACCCATTCTGGGAGTTGGCGGTGTTATTAAGGTACTGTCCACTAAAACCTCCATGGGCTGGGTTATCGGTGTTGCGGTAATGGCCATACTGACCCTTATCCTTATTCTTTTCGCTGTAGCAATACCTAAGTTCAAGGCTGTACAAAAGCTTGTGGACAAGGTGAATCTCATTGTCCGCGAGAGCCTTGTTGGTATACTTGTTATAAGGGCCTTCAGCACCCAGCGGCATGAAGAAAACCGCTTTGACACAGCCAATAAAAATCTTACCAATACCAACCTTTTTGTAGGCCGTATAATGGCCCTTATGATGCCTGTCATGATGTTTATTATGAACTCGGTATCCGTTCTCATTATTTGGGTAGGTGCCCACAGAGTGGACGAGGGCGTGCTTCAGGTAGGCGATATGATGGCCTTCATTACCTATACCATGCAGATTATCATGTCCTTCCTCTTTCTTTCCATGGTGTCCTTCATCCTCCCCAGAGCCTCCGTCTCTGCAGCCCGTATCGGCGAGGTTCTTTCAACCCCTGTTACCATAAAGGATCCCGCTAAGGTTCTGTCCTTTGATAGCTTAAAAAAGGGTGTCGTGGAATTTAAGGATGTTTGTTTCAGGTATCCCGGTGCCGACAGCGACGTGCTTTCCAATATCAGCTTTACTGCCAAACCCGGAGAAACCACCGCCTTTATCGGAAGCACAGGCAGCGGCAAGTCCACTTTGGTAAACCTCATCCCCCGTTTCTATGATGCGACGAAAGGACAAATTTTACTTGGGGGTCAGGACATACGCCAAGTGGGACAAAAGGATTTAAGAGAAAAAATCGGCTATATTCCCCAGAAGGCCGTCCTCTTTTCCGGAACCATAGAAAGCAATTTAAAATACGGTGTTGAAGATGCGTCTCAGGAGGTTCTGGAACGGTCGGCCGCCATTGCCCAGGCCGACGGATTTATTAAGGAAAAGGAGTTCGGCTATGACGAGCCAATTTCACAGGGAGGCACCAATGTGTCAGGGGGACAAAAGCAGCGTCTCTCCATTGCCCGTGCCTTAGTTAAAAATGCGGACGTCTATATTTTTGACGACAGCTTTTCAGCTTTGGACTACAAAACCGATGCCGCTCTCAGAAGAGCTCTCAAAAAGGAAATGAAGGACTCGACCTTATTAATTGTGGCGCAGCGCATCAGTACCATCATGAACGCGGAGCAGATAATTGTACTGGACGATGGCCGGATTGTGGGAAAGGGCACCCACCGTGAGCTTCTCCAAACCTGCGACGTTTATAAGGAAATTGCCCTATCACAATTATCCAAGGAGGAATTGGCCAATGAGTGAAGGAAAAAATCAGCGTCCTCCCCGCCGTCAAGGAGTAGGAGGCCCCTTTGGAGCACCCATGGGTATGCCGGGTGAAAAGGCCAAGAATTTTAAGGAGACGATGAAAAAGCTCATCGCTTACCTTTCACCCTATAAGGTTTCCATAATCATTGTATTTATCTTTGCCGCAGCCAGTGCCGCCTTTGCCATCGTAGGGCCTAAAATATTGGGAAATGCCACCACTACGTTGTTTGAAGGACTTGTCAGCAAGGTGACAGGCCAGGGCGGAGGCATTGACTTTGATTCCATTGCAAGAACAGCGCTCTTTCTTTTAGGATTATACATTATAAGTACCCTTTTCGGTTTTGTGCAGGGCTATGTTATGTCCGGTGTTACCCAAAAGGTTTCCTACTCCATGCGTAAGGCGCTGGCGGAGAAAATCAACCGGCTGCCCCTCAAGTATTTTGACGGAAAAACCCATGGCGAGGTCTTGTCCCGTGTGACCAACGATGTGGATACGGTAAGCCAGACCTTGAACCAGAGCCTTTCCCAGATTATTACATCTGTTACCACCCTTATCGGTGTCTTCATAATGATGCTCTCCATCAGCTGGCTTATGACACTGGCCTCTCTGGTTATCCTGCCTCTATCCATGATCTTCATAACATTGGTTGTGAAATCCTCTCAGAAATACTTTAAGGAGCAGCAGGAATATCTGGGCCATGTCAACGGCCATGTGGAAGAGATGTACGGGGGCCATGTCATCATGAAGGCCTTTAACGGTGAGGAACGTTCCGTAAGAAAGTTTGATGAGCTAAACGACACCCTGTATCACTCTGCCTGGAAATCCCAGTTCTTATCCGGTATGATGATGCCCATTATGGGCTTTATAGGCAACCTGGGCTATGTTATGGTTGCCATGCTGGGAGGCTGGCTGGCTATCCAGAGGGCCATTCAGGTGGGCGACATTCTTTCCTTTATCCAGTACAACCGCCAGTTTTCCCAGCCCATTACCCAGGTTGCTCAGATAAGCAATGTGCTTCAATCAACGGCAGCTGCGGCAGAAAGGGTATTCGAATTTCTCGATCATCCTGAGGAAGCTCCCGACACCGCCTCCCCCTTAAGCACCGGCAGCATTACCGGAGAAGTTGCGTTTGAGAATGTCCATTTCGGCTATAACCCGGAAAAGATTATTATCAATGACTTTTCCGCTTCCATAAAGCCGGGGCAGAAGGTGGCAATAGTAGGTCCTACCGGTGCGGGTAAAACCACTATTGTAAAGCTCCTGATGCGTTTCTATGAGCTCAACAGCGGCTCCATCCTCATTGACGGCCACGACATCAAGTCCTTTACCAGGGACGATCTTCGCAGCATGTTCGGCATGGTTCTCCAGGACACCTGGCTGTTTAACGGAAGCATCATGGAAAACATCCGTTACGGCAAGCTTGATGCTACCGATAACGATGTCATAGAAGCTGCCAAGGCGGCTCATGTGGATCACTTTGTAAGAACCCTTCCCGACGGGTACGCCATGGAGCTGAACGAAGAGGCCAGCAATGTCTCTCAGGGACAGAAGCAGCTTCTCACCATTGCCCGGGCCTTTTTGGCGGATCCCAAAATGCTTATTCTGGATGAGGCCACAAGCTCGGTGGACACACGAACGGAAATTCTTATTCAGAAGGCCATGCAAAACCTGATGAAGGGCCGGACCAGCTTTATTATCGCCCATCGCCTTTCCACCATCCGTGATGCGGATCTCATTTTCGTCATGAAGGACGGGGATATCGTGGAGCAGGGCCGGCATGAAGAGCTCCTGGCTCAAAAGGGCTTCTACGCAAGCCTTTACAACAGCCAGTTTGAGAATTCCGAGGCTTCCTGAGGAAAAAAGCATCCCAGGTCATTCGGTTGAATAGTGGGTAAGTGCAAAAAAGCAGACGAATTGAAAACCGCCTGCTTTTTTGTGTTATTTTGACCTCAAGGTGTGCAGCGAGTTGTTTTCCTTCCCCCGTACACCTTGCCATTTTAGTAGAATTTGTAAACCAAATATGATAATTTATTAGTATCTCTTTGATTTGCAATATGAAAGATGAAGGTGCTGTGGAGTAAAGACTTATGCCTGGCCAGGCATAAACCTTGCTCCAGCTCTCAATTAAGCCGGCAGATAGGAATAAAATACTATCTGTTCATTATAAGAGAAAGTGGTGACATATCCAAATGACCCCTCGTATCATAGAAGACATCACCCGATTCATTTTTGTTTCCGATACGCCCAAAGAGGCAGATATCCTCTTCCTTCCCGGCGGTTCCTTCCCCGAAATACCGGAAAAGGCTGCAAAGCTTTATCATGAAGGTTACGTTCGTTTGCTGCTTCCTTCCGGGGGAGTCAGTGTGAAATTGGGGAAATTCAGCGGGGTTAAGTCAAAGGCTGAAATTTACAATAAGGCTTATGAAACGGATTGTGACTTTTACACCGATGTCCTTATTAAAAACCAAGTTCCCTCCCGTGCCATTATCACTGAAAATCAATCGGGCCATACCAGGGACAACGCCTTTCTATCAAGGCGGGCAACAGACCAAAAGGGCCTGGACATCAAAAGCGCCTTAATTGTCTGCAAATCCTTTCACGCCAGAAGGTGCCTTATGCTTTATCAGATTGCCTTTCCTGAGGCTGAAATTCATGTTTGTCCCGTGGATATAATGAATATCAGCCGTGATACCTGGCACACCCATGAATACGGCATTGACCGGGTCCTCGGCGAGCTGGCCCGGTGCGGGAACCAGTTTACAGGAGATATAAAGGAATATCTTAAACGTGGTTAGCTAAACTGGGCCAGTTCTTCCGAAAGCTGCATCCATTGATCCATGAGCTTTTCATGATTCTCCGTCTCTCTTGCTTTTTCTTCCAGAAGGGCGCTTAGACGGTTATAATCGGAGGCGAATTCCTCCATCTCCTTCTCTATTTCCGTAAGCCTTTTTTCCGTATAGGCAATGCTCTCCTCCAGACGAAGCATTTTCTTTTCCAATTGCTTGGGGTCCGGCCTCTTGCGCCGGTTATCCTTATTCTCCCTCCGCTCCGTCTGAGAGGCCTGAAGCGCCCTTTGCTTTTCCTGATTGACCCATGCCTTCCAGGCACGGAATTCCTCATAATTGCCGTCGAAGGTAAACATTTGACCGTCTTCCAGCTCGCAGACGGATTGGGCAAATTTCCGGATAAAATAGCGGTCATGGGAAACAAAGAGGATAGTTCCCTCAAAATCATCCAGGGCTTCCTCAATCCACTCCCTGGCCGGTATGTCCAGATGGTTTGTGGGTTCGTCAAGGAGCAGAAAATTCACTTCGCTCTGCATGAGTATTAAAAGCCTCAGCCGGCTGCGCTCTCCCCCTGAAAGGGTACCCACAGTTTTATAAACATCCTCTCCGGTAAACTTAAAACCGGCCAGAAGATTTCTAGCCCTGCCCTCGTCCATAATGAGAGTATGACGAATGGTGTCCAGGATGGTATATTCCGGATTATCAAAATGGACAATTTGGGGAAGATAGGCCGCCCTTACGCTGGGGCCCAGCCGGATGAGGCCGCTGTCCGCCTTTTCCTCATCCAAAATGATTTTTAAAAGGGTGGTTTTACCCGTCCCGTTGTTTCCCAATAGAGCCATACGGGCCTTTGTTTTTACGAGAAGATCAATACCTCCCAGAATGCTTCTGCCCTCATAGCTCTTTTTAACATTCTTTAAAAGAAGAACCTCCCGGCCTGAAAAGCCTTCGGTTTGAAAGCCGGAGGAAAGCTTTCGTTCCTTTTTGGGCTTCTCCACGCTGCGATCCACCATGCGCTCCAGGCGTTTTTCCATACCGAAGGCCCGTTTATGGAGCTTTGCGCTGTTTGTGCGGCGGGCCCATTCATGCATGCGGTTTGCCGCTTCCTCCAGCTTTTTGATCTGCTTTTGCTCCTGCTCGTACCGAGCCAGCTGCTCAATGCGTCTTTGCTCCTTTAACAGGGCATATTTGCTGTAATTGCCCTCATAACTCTCTGCTCTGCCGTCCTCAATCTCCACAATCCGATCCGTTACCTTGTCAAGGAAATAACGGTCGTGGGAGATGATGACCACCGTACCCTCAAAATCCTCCAGATAGTCCTCCAGCCATTCCACGGACTGGATGTCCAGGTGGTTTGTAGGCTCGTCAAGAAGCAGGATATGACAATCCATCAAGAGAATGCGCGCCAGATTAATGCGGGTCTTTTCCCCCCCGCTTAAGCTGTTGAAATTTCTTTGAAGCATATCCGAGTCAATATTAAGTCCCATACACACTCTTTTGACCAGAGTGTCTATGGAATAGCCCCCTCTGTTCTCATATTCGGACAATAAGGAGCCATAGCGCTTTACAAGTAAAGGATCCGAATCCGAGGCCATTTGGGCTTCCATTTCGGTAAGCCGGTGCTTTATTTCATGAAGCTCGTCAAAGGCCGAATTAACTACCTGAAACACCCGAATCTCATCCCCATATTCGGGAATCTGATCCAGAATACCCACTCTTTTGCCCCTGGCAATCATGAGCTCTCCGGCCTCATAGTTTTCAGCACCTGTAATGACTTTGAAGGCAGTGGTTTTCCCTGCTCCGTTTTTACCGATAAGACCAACGATATTCCCCTCAAAAACTTCAAAGGAAAGGCCTTTCAGTACATGATTGGAACCGTAATATTTATGTATATCCTTTAATATGATTTCAGACATGAGTTTAACATTCCTTTCAAATCAGATGTCCTTTAGAAAGGTATCTTAAGCTTTACCTCATTCTTCATCCTGAACAGAGGACACAATACTATTCAGGCCGCGATAGGCCTCTTTGAGAAGGATGCTGCCATCGCCCTCCCCCTTTGCCAGAGACTTCCGAAAATCCTCCGGTAAACCGGATATAATGGCACTTAGCCATTGTGTATTATTCTCTCCGCCCAGCACGTAGCTATACCCCAGGGCTTCATACCCTCCGGGAAGCCATTCAGGCGGACGGTTTTTCCATTTCCCTTTGGAGCCGATATTGTATCGCAAATTTCGCCATAACCGGTAATGGAAGCGTCCTTCCTCCGTATGCTTAAGGATGTTAAGGGAATAGAAAAACAAAAGAACACCTGGAGGAATCATGGCATAGCCTGACCAAATGGACAGGGATACGGAAACATAAAAGCCCAAAAACAGGAGAACGGTTCCGGCCATAAGCCCGATCTTTCTCCAAAAGGCCGTCTCCTCATCCAGCACCTGACTGGCCTCGTATTCCTGCCTCACATGCCTTTCCCATATATCGTAGCTCTGCTTGAGCTCAAAGGCTTCCTGTCTGACAAAGGGCTCCTTCATCAGCTGGGAAGGATAAAAGGCACCCTCGTCCCGCTCATAGCCCTTCATCCACTTAAGCAGCCACACCTCAGATGGGGTAAGAGCCTTTTGCCCCTCCTCCCTATCCTCCTTCTCACCCGGGAACAGGGAATTAAAAGCCAGAACAGGCTTGCCCTTGGGGTCCTCTTTTACAAGGGGTAGAAGTCTTCCACGGGCAGCAAGGGAGAAAAAGGTACCCATCAAGGCCCTGGCGCCGGTTTTACCGTGGGTAACCAGGAGCGCAACTTGGGCAGGGGCAAGGATGACTGACGGCTGCTTTGGAGTGTTCAGGCTGTCCTTTTTCACAGGACGAAGCTTATGCCGTAAATACATTAAAAGCCAGATGCCTCCAACAGCAGACAGCACCGACAAAAGTGAAGCCGCTGTTTTAATATGCTGCTGAACCTTCTCTCTGAGGGCTTTTAAGCCCACCGCTCTCGCGGCAGCTTCACGGGCTTCCAGAAGCTCCGGCTTGTCACTGGCATTGTAAATAGCCTCCTGCTGCCGGATAAGATAGCTGTAACGCCGGTTGTCCGTATAGGGTACTTTTGAAAGCAGGCTCGAAGGAAAAACAACCCGGGTTTCTACGTATTCACCCGGCACGGTATCGGGGATTTGATAGGTTACATTTCTCCTGCTCTCAACGTTCTTTTTCCCAACAAATACACCGTGAAGATACGGTGTCACATCCTCCATATCCGTATACTGGGGCAAATAGACGGCAACAGAAATATTGGATACGCGACTGTCCCACTGGGCCGGAATATGCGTTTTGGTATATTCGGCCACATCGCCATAGCGCTTGACAGCATTTAAAACCCTGTATTGAACAATGATGGACCCATAGGTGTTTGTAAATGAGCCATACACCTTGAGCTTAACCAGCTGAGCTTCATCCAGGACACTGTAGGTTCCGGAAAACACCTCCGCATCCCACTGCCCCTCCGAAAGGCGTACGCACTCCTGATAGCCATTTTTCCGAAGCATATAGACCTTCTGGATTTCAATGACTTCCTCATTCTTTTTGTCAATAAGGAGCATGACATTGTTGAAACTTCCTCGGAAAGAAAATTTTACATTTTCTGTAACATCAGCTGCGCCATCCTCGTTGATACGCACCGTAACATTATATGAGGAAATAGAGGCGCCTCTGTCCTCCTGAGCAAAAAGGGCACCTCCCGCCAGAATGGCATTGACAGCCAGCATCAGGGCATACAAGACTAAAAGCACACGAAATAGTTTTGATTTTATTCCTGATT
Organism: Bacillota bacterium; assembly: GCA_023424865.1. The sequence continues at coordinate 8,725 of JAFADM010000187.1, forward strand.
TTGACATTGTTTCCTTAACTCTTACCACAGCTTATCCTCCGAATGGGCTACGGTCGGCTGAGAGGACTGATTTACCCGTAAGATAGCCCCTGAGGTTGTTTATAAAGGGTCTGGGATCCGCAAGCAAAAGCACAGGCCCGATAAGGGCCGCCCGGTATCGGAAATAGGTCTCGGCCACATTCTCGGAAATAAGTATATTGATGGCGCTGTAGGTGACAATATAGGCCAGAATCCCCAATAAAAAAGGATTCCATTTCATAAATGCGTTAAGCGCACCAAAAAAAGCTAATGCCAGACAGACATACCATAAATGCTGCTCCAGCCTCAAAAGAATGATAGCCGCCTCGTTTCCGGCAATATCGCTGATGTTGCCCGCCTGACTGGGGTAGGGCCTTAAGAGAAAACCGTTTACCGCATCCGGCAGATTCTTTTTGAGAATAACCCCTATGATGGAGTCAATTTCAGCATCCAGCTCCCCGGCGATATCCTCGTCCCCCCCATTGCTTCTGTCCATGGGGATGGCATGATAGCCCTTCATATTGGCCAAAACCGTATAATAAGTGGCAAACATGCCCGTAAGCAGCACAGCCAGCGCAAAATAGATCAGTGTTTTTCGCCCTGTTTTTAAATACAGAAAGAAAAGACAAACTAAAATGCCGCCTCCGAGAGTATAGAGCATGTAGATGCGCAGCAGGGTGCTTATCCATAAAAGGAAGCAGATGCACAGACATACGGCCGCTTTTTTTACAATGGCCCTGTCCTTATTCCGTATGAGGTTCAGCGTAAGGTACCAGATTAAAAGGACAATGAAAAAGGTTACCGATTCCTTACGGGTGTCCGTCGTCCAAACCATCAGGCTTGGAACAAGCAAATAAGCAATGCCCACAAAAGCTGATTTTTTAAAGCTGTAACGCAGCTCAAGGGCTATACCTGTAAGCATAAAGCCCGAGAGCGTACCAATAAAAGCGTTCACAAAGGATGCCGCATAACGGTTTACTCCGAACAGAGCATACTGAATGCCTGCCAAAACCGTATACCAGGTGTACTCGTATTCAACACTGAACAGAGGAACACCTGCTTTGAGCTGGCTGGCCACATCCTTGGCTACCTGGTGATAAATTAATCCGTCGGTGCCGGAAACCTCCGTGCCCTGGGCATACATAATAAAGACCAGCACATACTTGACTGCCAGCGAAACCATGACAAGCACCAAATAAGTGAACCTGCCCGGTGTTTTCGGCATCATAAGCCGGCCAATAACCCATGTCAGGACAGCAAGCATCAGCATCCATACGCTATTTTCCAGTGTCATAGTTTATATCCTGTCCGGACGCCATCCGGGGACTTAAAAAAGTCCCTGTTAATGATGGAAAAGTCTCAATGCTGTAAAACACATGACCATGCCGTATTCGTCACAGGCTCTGATGATTTCGTCGTCTCTCACTGAGCCTCCCGGCTGAGCCAAGTAGCTTACGCCGCTTTTTGCCGCCCTGTCAATATTATCTCTAAAAGGTATAAATGCGTCGGAGCCATAAGATACGCCCCCAAAGCCCTTAAGCCACTCCTTCTTCTCTTCCCGGGTAAGCTTTTCAGGCACCTTCACAAACAGCTTCTCCCATTCCCTGTATTCGACTTCGGTAATATCCTCCCTCAAATAGAGATCAATGGCATTGTCAATGGAGGCATACTTGAGCCCATCCACAAATTCCAGAGACTGAACCTTGGGGTGCTGGCGGAAAAACCAGATATCGGCCTTATCCCCTGCAAGGCGGGTACAGTGGATTCTGGACTGCTGGCCCGCGCCGCAGCCAATAACCTGTCCGTCATAGGCAAAGCAAATGGAATTGGACTGAGTGTATTTCAGGGTAGTATAAGCAACCAGAAGATCCCTTAAGGCCGATTGTGGCAGGCTCTTCTCCTTTGTGACAACCTGACTGAAAAGGCTTGTGTCAACAGTAGCATTGTTTCTCAATTGCTCCAGTGTTATTCCAAAAACATCTCTGCTTTCGGTCTCTTCCGGGATATAGGAAGGATCTATGCGAAGTATAAGGTAAGTTCCTCTTTTTTTGGCCTTAAGTATTTCCAAGGCCTCAGGCTCATAACCGGGCGCAATGATGCCGTCGGAGACCTCCTTGGCCAAAAGCCTGGCGGTTGGAACATCCACCGTATCACTCAATGCTGCAAAATCACCGAAGGTAGAAACACGATCTCCACCCCTTGCCCTGGCATAGGCTGTGGCAATGGGTGATAGCTCCAGATTTTCCACATGGTACATCTTCTTGAGCACATCGGACAGCGGCACCGCAACCGCGGCTCCGGCAGGGCTGACATGCTTAAAGGAAGCAGCGGCAGGAAGCCCTGTAGAAGCCTTTAATTCCTTTACCAGCTGCCAGCTGTTGAGGGCATCCAGAAAATTAATGTAGCTGGGTGTTCCGTTTAAAACCTCCAGAGGCATATCACCGTTTTTAACATAGAGACGGGAAGGCTTCTGATGGGGGTTGCATCCGTATTTTATAGCAATTTCCTTCATTGGTTGTTCGCTTCCTTTCACTTCACTTCATGCTTATTAATAATTTCTATATCCGTTTTTCCGGTTTGCCTGTCAAT
>JAFADM010000244.1 GCA_023424865.1 Bacillota bacterium
GCATGCGGCAAACCCGCCTGCCCTTTCTTGGTCTGGGCATTTGATCACCGGCCTTCCCTTTGTGTTTTCGACATATGCCATAAACCTCTCTCATCATAGCCCTGTTTATGGCATATGTCAATTAGACGGTTATAAATCGACTCCAGCGCTAATAAAGCCCTATCCCAAATTAAAGCATAAACATATACTCCCTAGCGCTCTCATTTCAAACAGAAGATTAGCTATGCCATTTATAAAGAAGCTCGGCAAAAAGGGAATTGGCCCAGGCAAACCAGGGACGGGTGAACTCCTCCGGCTTGTCCGGATTAAAGCCTTCATGCATGAAGCCCGTGCCGGCATCGGTTTCCTTAAGGGTTTTTATAATCGCCTCTATCTCGGCCGGATCCTCGGAGGTAAGGGCCTGCATGCTAAGCGCAATATGCCAGATATAGCCGTTGGGCGTGTGAGGGCTTCCGACGCCCCGGGCAAACCGTCCCTCATAATAATAGGGGTTCTGCCGGCTCAAAACAAAGCGCCTTGTATTTTTATAAATGGGATCGTCCTTGCCCCGGTAGCCCAGATAGGGTATTGAAAGCAGGCTTGGTACATTGGCATCGTCCATCAAATTGTAATTGCCCCTGCCGTCGGTTTCATAAGCATAAATTATTCCGAATTCAGGATGGTCGTAAATACCGTAGGCCTGAATGCCCTGATCGATCTGATCCCGAAGCTTTTCAACCGTTTCCTTAAGCTGGGCATCGTTATAAATTTCACCGGCGATTTCCGCCATCCCCCCTAATGCCACAACAGCAAACATATTGGCGGGAATGAGATAACCATAGCGGCAGGCATCGTCGCTGGGCCGAAAGCCAGACCAGGTCATGCCTGTGTAATCAACTCCGCCTCCCAGACCTTCGTTGCTGAGGGTTTCGCTTTCAGGGCTGTTGGGCCTTTGGAACCGATAGGGAGATTTTTCGTCATGGTGCTGCTCTATAGCCCATAATTCCAGAACACGCTTGAGACCCGATTTGAATTCATCGTCAAAAATATCCCTGTTTCCGGTCTGCTTCCAATAAAGATGAGCCAGCTGCATAGGATAGCACAGGGAATCGAGCTCATACTTTCTTTCCCATACCCAGGGGTTTCTTTCCGTTATATCCACCAAATAACAGTTTCCGTTGGGCTCCCTGTTGAAGGCATTGGCGTAAGCGTCGATAAGGATGCATTTGACCTGCCTTTTTATGAGGCCCGCAACAATTCCTGCCATCTCCTTATCCTCTTTGGCCAGGGGCAGATAATGCCTCACCTGGGCGGAGGAATCCCTCAGCCACATGGCGGGGATATCCCCTGTTATAACAAAGGCTGTTCCATCGGGCATGAGCTCGGTGGTTGTCTGGAGGGTGCTGGAAAAGCATTTTCCAAACATCTGCCGAAGCTTTTCATCTCCCTTCAGCCTCTCTTCCATCCTTTTTATGGTCGCTTCAATGCTTTTGGGTAATGTGTTCAATGGTTTCATCCTCTACTTTCCGTACAATCTTAATTAATAGCCCCTTCACAGTCGTATATATCTGTGCCTGGGTTCATCGTCTCGGCTTATAACCCTATTTGCAGCTATTCATATTTTGCAGCCATTCATAGGTATGCTTGCTTCCATCTTCTCATTTACAGCCTATACCAGGGTAAGCTCACACTTAACCGCCTTCTTATCCTCCGGTCCGATGGCCAGAATTGCTTTTCCCGGCTTTACGCCAAAGCGCATGCCTTCATCCCAGAAGCCAAGCTCGGCTTTTCCCAGGCGAAAGGCAATCCTGCGGCTTTCTCCCGGAGCCAGCTCCACCTTTTCAAAGGCCTTTAATTCCTTTACCCTCCGACCTATACCCGATTCCTTGCCGGTTACGTAAAGCTGCACCGCCTCTTTCCCCCTTAAGCTTCCCGTATTCGTTACAGTAACAGATAAAGAGACAACTTCACCCTTTTCAACAAGCCCGGCCTCAATATGCGTTTTGTCCAGTACCGCCGGCCCATATTCAAAGGAGGTATAGGAAAGCCCGTAGCCAAAGGGATAAAGAGGGGTATCGGATACATCCAGATAAGGGGAGCTCTCCTTGTGGTTATAGTAAACAGGAAGCTGAGCCGAGCTTCTCGGTATGGATACGGAAAGCTTTCCGCTGGGATTAACCGCCCCAAAAAGAATCCGGGCAAGGGCCTTTCCCCCTTCCTTTCCGGGATACCAGCCAAGGAGAATGGCATCACACTTTTCTGAAAGCCAGCTAATGGCATGGGGGCGCCCCTGGATAAGCACGACAACCACAGGCTTTCCAAGCTTTACAATTTCCTTTGCCAGCTCCAGCTGAACCCCGCCCAGCTCTAAATCCGCCGCGTCCATACCTTCTCCGCAGTCCATTTCAAAGGCGCTGTCCGTTAAAAGGGCCGCTCCGTTTTTGTCGAAGGTGACATCAAAGCTTCTGGCGCTGCTTCCGCCAAGAGCCAGAACCACCACGTCGGATGCGGCTGCCGCCGCAAGAGCTTCCGGGAAGCCCTCCCTGGAGGAGTTTCTTATACCGCAGCCCTTAGCGTAAAGAACCTGGGTTTGAGGCGAAGCCAGCTCCTTTATTCCCTGAACCACCGTGGTTCCTGTGTGTTCCCGCTGTATGGGCGTGTAATCGCCCAGCTGATTATAAATGTTGTCCCCATTAGGCCCAATGACCGCTATTTTAGTGAGCGTCCCGGAAAGAGGAAGAAGTCCGCCGCTGTTTTTAAGAAGGACAACCCCTTCCTCAGCCAGGGCCTCACCGGCTTTTTGAGCCTCTTTATAAATCTCCTGGGAAACGGCTTCCTCCGTATAGGGATTGTCAAAAAGCCCCAGATGAAACTTTACCGTAAGGATCCTTTTTACCGCTTCGTCCAGAACGGCTTCACTGAGGAAGCCCTTTTCAACGGCCCTTCCGGCATAAAGATAAGCCCTGCTCCAGAGGTTTAAGTCCACTCCGGCATTAAGAGCCGCCGCAACAGCCTTATCCTCTCCTCCGCAGATGGAAATCAGATTGTCCACCGCACAGCCGTCAGACATGACAAGGCCCTCAAAGCCCCATTCCTCCCGCAATATTTCGGTAAGAAGCCTTCGGCTTGAGTGGCAATAAACGCCATCAATTTCGTTATAGGCGGCCATACAGCCCATGGCTCCCGCTTTTATCGCGGCCTCCATGGGAGGAAGGTGAATTTCTCTTAATTCCCTGTCCCCTATGGCTGCGGCCTTACCGTTTCTGCCTCCAAAGGAAGCTCCCTGAGCGCAAAAATGCTTTAATACGGCCACTACCCGGCTATGACTTTTCAGGTCCGATGGATTTTGTCCCTGAAGCCCCCGCGTAACAGCAGCCGCCATTTGTGAGGACAGGAAGGGATCCTCCCCATAGCATTCCTCCGTGCGGCCCCACCGGGGATCCCGTACCACATCCAAGGCTGAGACCAGCCCCAGGTGGGCGCCGCCGGTTCTTATCTCCTTTGCTACCCAGGTGTAGGCTTCCTCATAAAGCCCGGGATTAAATGTCGCGCCTACAGCCAGGTTTGTGGGAAGCATGGTACCATCCAATGCCATATGGCCATGGGGGCATTCCTCTGAAAGAAGCAGGGGTATTCCCAGCCTGGTATTTTCAATAACATATTTCTGGAGACTATTGGCAACCTTTGCCCGGTCTTCTTTGGTTATCCCGTTGGCGTAATTCACCCGGGACCACGGATCGGCGCGGAACAGGCCGTAAAGCGCTCCCACACCGTCACCCTGAGCCACTTCCTCCTTGAAGGCATCTGTTAACTCAAAACCCTCTTCTGTTTTTTCATAGGCGTTCCAGCCGAACATTCTTTGATTGAGCTGCCCGATTTTCTCCTTCAGGGTCATTTTCCCCAACAGCTCCTGGGCTCGTCTTTCGGCAGGAAGAAAACTGCTTTCTCGATTTCCCATATTTTATCTCCTAAAATTGGTATACACCACTAGACAATATAATAACGTCTTCCCCGGCAGAAATCAAAGCAATTTTCTTTC
>JAFADM010000278.1 GCA_023424865.1 Bacillota bacterium
CCAGAACGTTTCCTCGCATGGCAAAACTTTTAAAATCCTTTAAGAACTTTTTCATTCCAATGCAACCTTCCATCTTAATTAATTCTTGTACCAGGTCCGATCAAATCTACTATAACGTGACAAACACGGCTTGTAAAGCCCTTTATAGCCATTATTTCAGCTCACAACACCTTAAATGTGCGCAGAAGCTCAGTTAAGCGGAATTATCCCGGCCATCTAATTGTTACAGCCTTCGGCCAAACCCCTCATTAAGCTTTCATTATATTAAATGTCTGTTTAAACACCTTACGGGTCCAGTTCCAAACGCATATAGAAAGCCATGTTTCCATTATCAGCCCCTCCAGTTGGTGTATGCTGCTATTGACAGTCCCCCCTTCCTGTGCAAGAATGGGGACAGTGCCTTAACCCTATAGAAAGGAATGACATAATATGACCAAGCGCAGCTGGCGAACCGTTGCCATATTGGAATTTGTTTTGCTCCTTATCGTAGGTGCAACGGTTTTGTACGAGCATGTCATAAGCGACGCCCCAACCTTCCAGTTCATAGGTCGTATCCTAAACCCGCTGGAGGGAGGCGTAAGCATACGGGAGCGCAGAGAGAGCACCAAAAAGCCTTATGCAATCACGGACGGTCAGCGCTACTATGAAGAACTGGTGTCCAGTAAAAACATTAATGTGCTTATTATTGGTCCCGACGTATCGGGTGCCAATTACGATACGCTTATGATTGCCAGTCTTAATGAAGAAGAAAATAAGGTCGAATTTGTAAATCTGCCCCGGGATATTTATATTGAGTACAGTGACGAGGTAAAAAGCAGACTGAAAAAGGTCTGGCCCTCCTACAGCTCCTCCAAGGGTATTTATAAAATCAACGCCGCTCATTCACTGGGCAAAAGGCTGGGTTACAAGGCTGAAAACGGACGCTTTGGAAATCCTGAATACGATTTTACGGCAGATCTCATTGAAGAGGTTTTCGGTATATACATTGACGACTACATGGTTATTAAGCCCGACAGCTTCCGTGAAATCATAGACTATTTCGGCGGAGTGGAAATTGACGTGCCCTATCTTATGAAATACAGCGATCCTACTCAAAACCTTGAAATCAATATTTCAAAAGGCCTTCAAACCTTAAACGGAAAGCAGGCTGAAGGTTTTGTACGGTACAGGCAGGGCGTCGACGAAAAAGGGAAGAGTAAGAGCATCGGCGACATTGAAAGGAAAAAAAATCAGGTTACCTTTGTTAAGTCTTTCATGAAGCAGCACCTGACGCTTAAAAACCTTGGAAAGATAGCCACCATCTTCGGTGATCTGGACAAGTATGTCACCTCCAGTGTTGACAAAGCCGATGAAGCCGCCGAATACGGAAAAATTGCTGAAAAGCTTTACAAGAATCAAATGACTCAGGACTCCAAGGAAATTGAATGCACCAATGTCACCAAAAGCGGGGTCTATTATCTGGAAATCAAGCAAAACAACTAATTGTGCCAGGCTTCATCAACAAAACAGTAAAATGCAGCGATGCTTAACAGAGGGTAAAGATTTCTTTATCCTCTGTTTTTTTTCGTTGCGGCCAGAATGTTCCAATGCTATAATGACCATAATGATGTTGTCCGCATACGTACTCAAAAACGCAGCGAATATGCCATACCTGTCTTTTGATGGAAATATCAACCAGATCTGAAATCGGGAGGAACTCAAATGATAACCAAGTTAAGTGACCTGTTTGTCGCACTTTCTCAAGGCGACAGTGCTACTGCTACGGAGCTGGGCTTTTCTTTTCTGGGTATGCTGGTCATGTTTCTAATCGGTGGTGTTTTAATTTATCTGGCCATCAAGAAGGATTATGAGCCTGCCCTTTTACTACCCATCGGATTTGGAGCCATTCTGGCCAATATCCCACTGACCAACATCGTTGCCGATCCACACACAGGCGATCCCGGCATCTTTGGCATGCTCTATCAGAGTACCATTGCAAACGAATTATTCCCAGTGCTGATTTTTATCGCCGTGGGAGCTATGATTGACTTCAAGCCCCTGTTCCAGACCCCTTTAATGCTGTTTTTCGGAGCAGCGGCTCAGTTCGGTATATTTGCCACCATGATCGTGGCTCTTCTTTTAGGTTTTAATTTAAAGGAAGCCGGTGCAATCGGAGTTATCGGTGCTGCGGACGGCCCTACTACAATCTTCGTAGCCAACGCTTTTAAGCTGGATAAGGGTCTTATCGCTGCCCTCACGGTTGCAGCTTACTCGTATATGTCACTTGTCCCCATCATTCAGCCTCCTGTCATTAAATTGCTGACGACAAAGGAAGAACGCCGCATCCGCATGGATTTCAAGCAGCGTGAAGTAAGCAAAATTGCAAAAATACTCTTCCCTATTGTTGTGACAATGATTGCGGGCTTTGTAGCTCCTGAAAGCGTGGCTTTGGTTGGCGCTCTCATGTTCGGTAATCTCATTCGTGAATGCGGTGTGCTGGACAGGCTTTCTGAAACGGCACAAAATCAGCTGGCCAATTTGGTAACCATCCTTCTCGGAATCACCATCGGTACCACCATGACGGCGGAAGCCTTCCTTAACTGGAAGACGCTCCTTATCATGCTTATGGGCCTTGTGGCTTTCATTTTCGATACAGCCGGCGGTGTCCTGTTTGCCAAGTTCATCAACCTGTTCCGTAAGGATAAAATCAACCCTATGGTGGGTGCTGCCGGTATTTCGGCCTTCCCAATGTCTGCCCGGGTTATTCAGAAAATGGCCAAGGATGAGGATCCTACAAACTTTATCCTGATGCAGTCGGTGGC
>JAFADM010000320.1 GCA_023424865.1 Bacillota bacterium
GGCATACCGGTTACAGGCAATACCTCCCAGCCTTACAATTACTTTGCCTATTACGACAAGCTCAGCAAGTCCTTTAACTACACCTATAAGACCCCTGAGTTCAAGGCCATGATCAAGGATTTCGCCAAGCTTACCCAGGATGGCATCGCTTCTCCCGAAGCCTTCATCGACACGCCTCAGATTATAACCGAAAAAATTAACAACGGCCTTTTCGCAGTGGTTTACCCTTACGGAAGCACCGTACTCAATGCCAATGCCCAGCTTGAAAAGTCAGGCAAGGATTACCGCTACAGAAGAGTTTATGTCAATATTCAGCCTGACACGGCCAAATATCCCGTTATCCAGTCTCCGGCGGGCCAGACCAACGGCATTGTTATCTTCAAGAGCCAGGTAAAAGAAGAGGATTTGCCGCAGATTCTCCGCTACATCGACTACATGGTTTCCGATGCAGGCGAAAAGCTTCTGGCCTGGGGTCCTGCAAGCGCCGGACTTTTTGAAGAGAAGGACGGTCAGAGGTCATTCAAGGATAAGGAGCTTGAGGATTATATGGTGTACAACGTTGCCAGTGACAAGGCGCTGTCCTATAACCTGGCTAACGGCCTGGCTGCCACCGGCACCCTGCCCAACGGCGGCTTCTATCCTTCCTATGTACGTAATTTCTACAGCAAGTTCGCTCCCGCAGTAACCTATGATCTGGCAAGAACCGCAGCGGACGCCAACACCTATTTCAAAATCGGTTTTGTAGAGACGGTGTCCTATAAAACATCTCTGGGACCTACCATTTACGGTGAAAACGCCACTGTACCCGAAGCGGATACAGCCTGGAAGGCCAGACCCAGCTTTGAGGACGCCCTTGAAAGAGTACTGGCTTCCCAAAGTGATGCCCAGTTCGAGCAAACCTTTAACGAATTCTTGGCCAATGCTGAAAAAATTGGCTACAACGAAGAGTTAATTGGTAAAATATGGGATGCTTTCAAGGTGAAAAACGCGGATTATATGGACGCTCTGGAAAAATAAACTGTCCGTATTTGGCAATAGAAATCTAAGTGTAAGCCGGTCACGTCAAAGGCACCGTATCTTAAAAAATACGGTGCCTTTAATTCTGGCTATTCTTGCCTGGACGTCTATAGCCTCTATGCCATAAACGATGCTATTGCATTATCTGTGCCCAAAGTCATGAAAAACCTGATTCACTGAGCTCCTGCCGCTTCCGGGTATTCATAGCTGTTAGTTGCCTCACAGCTTGTCGAAGCCCGTTCTGGAAAAGCACTGTTGCCTTGTATGGCAGTAATCGTTGCATAATAGATGCCTTCTCCTGCAGCCTTTAAATCATCAGTCAAGTCTACAGTAACAGACATATTATTACCATTGGAATAAGCCTCTTTTGTTTTTACTAGCACTTTTACTTCGGGCGTCGCCTTATCCGCTTTATACAGCTTAATGCTGTATTTATGCGAGGCTTTGGCCCTGGTAAGTACAAGCTTTCCATTCTCAAAATACGCCAGCTGAATTGCAGCCAGCTGTGTGACGGTATTTGATTCTGTTTCAGGCCCGTCAGGATAGAGTGTTCCGTCGCCCAAAGCAGTTACATTTACATGGACCCAGGACGATATTGTATCTCCGCTGGCATTTTTAAGGACAGAAAGCTCATCCATTATCTTTGATAGGTCATAACGGGTTGTATCCGCATCTACTATAATTGGATCTCCGTATTTTTCACCCTCGCAAATAACCTGCAGTCTGTATCCTGTTTCGTAGGAAACATCCTCCCATTGAACAACGCCATTGTTTGAAAACACCGAGCGATTTGCTGCCACAGTCAAAGTAATTTTGTAAATAACGTCACTGTAGCCCTCCTCACTTATTATAAAAGTGAAAGCCTTGCTGCCGCCCTTTGAAATATCGGAAGTATCTATTGTAAATACAGGATTTTTCGTTTCGCCTCCTGTTATGGACACCGCCCCTGCATGTGCTCCGCCTGCTTTTACTGTCTGTACCGACGGCTCCTTATCTATAAGTCCTTTTCTTCCCGTTACCGTTACAGAGGTTGTTCCGTATACCACACTTATTTTGCCTACCTTTACCACACTTCCCACGTCTATGGTGTTATACATATTAGGCTCAGGGCTTGTAAGCTCCAGATGCATATCGGCAGTTGTAGGCATTTTTTCTATGCCGTCGGAAACGGCGTAGCCGGAGGCGGCGATATCAAGATCATTGCCGTTTGCGACTACCCTAAAGGTGTAGATTCCGCCATACCCGGTTTCAATATCTTCAGTAAAATCCACTCCCTTTGCCAGATCTTCGGCTGATAATGTGGCGGTATTACGATCCAGGGTGTCGCGGTATAATCTCACAAAATAGCTGGTTGCGCCTTCCACCTTATCCCAATAGGCAATACCGTTCTGCCAATGGGCATTTGAGGGTGGTGCCAGCTGTGTAATCAGCATGGAAGGCCTAATATCGGATTCTGCGCCGTCCTCATAGGTGGCATAATCGCCAAAACCCTGCACCGATACGCCGTATTTCCCCGGCCCATGTTTGAGCATATCCTCCTTGAAATCAACTGTTACGACATCTTTCGCAACATCCCTTGTTTCCACTAAAACGCTATCCTTGTAGAGCCTCACCCTATAACCGGTTTCATATCTTAAATCCCCCCATTTGGCTATCCCGCTGGACTGGAGCACTCTGAGATCAGAAACACTTCCCACACTGCTCCGGGACTTTCTTACATTTAGCTCAAATGTCCTTGTGGCTGTGGCCGACCCGTTTTCAAGAGCCGCTGTCATAGTTATTATGGTGTCCGCTGCAGGTCTTTTCGGAATTTTTCCATCGTTATCCATGACGCTTGTATTGCTTGATGTCCATACAACGGTTGTACCGTTTGGAAGCGTTAGGGGCAGAGGGGTGATACTATTCCGTATTTTATCAGCAGCGGTGTTAGTCCCTAATGGAATTTCAAATAAGGCCAAATCCGCATCCAATTTCTGTTGATCCGTTCGGGAATCCTTTACAAGCTTTTCAGATACCGGGGATATGCCTGCATCCGCTTTAGTTGTACCATCGCCTTTCGCAATGACTTTAAAGGTATAGGTACCCTCCGATGTGATATACTCTGAGAAATCTGCTCCCAGCGACGCCTTATCTGACAGGATGTTCAATGTTTGTAAGGAATTATCATCCCTGTACAAATAGACATTATAGCTGTCCGCATCTGCGACTTCCTCCCAGTGGGCGGCATACCCGATCCACACAAGTCCTCCGGACACTGCCGCAAGCTGTATGATTCCGTTTGACACTTCCGACCAGGGCCCATCCAGATAGACTGCCCCATCGCCAATGGCCTTTGCTTTTACCGTATAGACGCCTGCGCCGCCTGTCTTCATTGCTTCTGAAAAGTTATGGCTAACGTTGTCGGCGGATAAAAGGACTTCCGTTCCGCTTGCTGTCCCATCCTTATAAAGCTGCACACTGTAACCTGTTTCATTGTTCAAATCTGTCCAGAAGACAATACCCTCTGCCGACAAATTTACATCCGATAGCTTGGCTAGAGGTACTGCAGGTGCTTTTGCAGCTACCTTAACGGTAATGGTGTAGGCTATGCTGCTCTTGCCCTCTTCGCTTACAGTTAATATAAAGGTTTTAGTACCGCCCGCTGCGGCTATATCTAATGTATCTACCGCAAAGGAAGGGGCTGTTGCTGTTCCGCCTGCCGTTACCGCATCCTTGTCTGTTCCGTTTACTTCTACTTTTTGAGCTGTTGTTTTTGCTCCTGTTAAAACCACCAGGCCGGTGCCATTTACAACATTTACCTCCCCGGACCGGATTCCTCCGCCCACACTTATGCTGTTATCTCCGCCTGCTAAGGGTTCGGTAAGAGCAAGGTCCATATCGGAGGTCTGATCTGCCTGCTCTACTGTTGCCGTACAGGTTATATCTTTTGTTAAGACAGTTCCGCCCTTTGAGTCTGCATACGCAATTACAGGTATACTCACTGTCAGCGTCTTGTCTTCATCGTAGTCCGTACCGTCCCACGCAAGATCAAGCCGTAATTCCTTTGAGCTTATCCATGTAACCGAACGTTTGGTTATATGAGCGTCCCATACTGCCGTACCTGACAATTTAATATCATTGATATTACTCTTAACAAAGGTTCCTCCTGTCAGAGTAACCACCAGCGCATCCGCATTCATTGTTGCTTCCGCTCCATTTGTTCCGGGTGCGGCTGCCCATGTTACCGCTATACTTTCAGGATCGTCCAAAGCCTTGAAAGCGACTCCGCCTGTACAGGTAAGCGGGGCTTGCTGCCCTTTTACCTCTGCCGCGGCACACTCTAGCTTAAGATCCGTTAAATCACTGTCATAATCCGCCAGGCTATATCCTGACAGGGTTATCGTAGCCTCCGTATCGCTTACTCTTTTTACGTCTCCCTGGGTTACACCCTCGGGAAGGTTTGTCAGCTTCCAGTTGGAGGCAGTCAACGTGTCTGCAAATTTCATACCGGTCAGTCTTACATAAATCAGCTTGCCGTTTTCTGCACCTTCCGAAATGCTGCCATCATCCGACATGGCAATTGAAGAAGGTTGGGTTGTGGGAGTGGGTTCGGTTGTTGGTGTAGGCTCAGTCGTCGGTGTGGGTTCGGTTGTTGGTGTGGGTTCAGTTGTGGGAGTGGGTTCAGTTGTGGGGGTCGGTTCAGTTGTGGGAGTGGGTTCAGTTGTCGGGGTGGGTTCGGTTGTCGGTGTAGGCTCAATTGTCGGAGTGGGTTCAGTTGATGGGGTCGGTTCAGTTGATGGGGTCGGTTCAGTTGATGGGGTCGGTTCGGTTGACGGGGTTGGTTCGGTCGATGGTGTGGGCTGGGTTGATGGTGTGGGTTGGGTTGACGGGTTCGGTTGGCTTGGTGAAGTGGGGCGTGTTGACGGGGTCGGTGCTGTCGCGGTTATACCCTTTGCCGCATTTATGGTTGTTGTGGGTACATTTATCTTGACTCCTTGCACATTTACATCAGCAGTTTCAATTGTTCCATTTCCAGCTACGGTGGCTTTTGCAGCTACTATAAAATTTGTCACTTTTGCACCTGATGCCAGCGTAATAGCAGCATCTGCAGCTGACTCAGATACTTCCAGCTTACCAATGCTACCTCCTGCAACATCAAGTGCTATTTTATCTGCCATTATTCGCACAGACTCAAAGCTGCCCTGCAGCACTATAGGCTCACTGGCAGCAATATTTTCAGCTATGGTAACATAGCTGAAAGCGCTGCCTGTTATATTCTGTTCTTCAAGTTTGCCTCCGGATTGCATTTCCACATTTTCAACGGTTGTTTTGCCAAGCGCCAGGATTCTCACTTTACCATCTTCTTTAATGATAATAATGTTTTTGAAATGAGAATCCTCCAAGGTTATGCTATTGGGTCCTCCACCTTTTACAATAGTGTTTCCAAGGACTGCAACGTTATTTAGCTTTACATTTCCGCTGCCTACCCCTTCACCAATTATCAGGTTGCCTCTTATTACCGTGTTTTCCAGAGTAACATCGGGAGCATTAATTGACACACTCCCATCAACATCTCCTGCGGAAAATAAGCCCGCATTATTATAGTCTACTTTTATGTAGTCATAATAGCAGCGTTCAAGAATCGCCACCGCTTGCGCTTTAGTTAAAAGCCCTGCAGGATTAAACGTTTTGTCGGGATTGCCCTGCATATAACCATGCTTTACAACAGCGCCTATTGCGCCCTTGCTCCAGTTTGGGATCTTAGCTGCATCCATGAATTTATCAGTCTCTGAAGGGTTGGTATTAAGCTTTAATAGTTTCGAAATAATAATTGCACATTCCTGACGAGTCATGTATTCATTGGGCTTTACCGTACCATCCGGAAGGCCCACCAGGTAGCCTGCTTCTTTTGCAATGGCCATATCATTGAAATAAGCAGCTTCGGCCTTAACATCTGAAAAATTGCCATTGTTCATTTTTGTAAAGCCAAACGCTTTATTTACTATAGCTGTAAATTCCGCTCTGGCAATGGCATTATCCGGTTTAAAATAGCCATTCTTGTCAACAGTGATGTATCCTTTCGCAGCAAAGCTCTTAATATGTTTTTCAGCCCAATGCCCACTATAATCCGTAGTGGGCTGCTGTGCAAAAATAGTTAACGGGAACATCAGCAGCAGGCATAATATCATACTTATGCCTCTTACCCAAATGTTTCTTCTAATCATTGGTCTTACCCCTTAATTTCATTTACATATTTTGAGTTTTTTCGACTATTTCATAATAAATAAAAAAGCCTAACATTCCACCTATCAAAAGTTAGGTAAAAGTTAGGCTTTCTTTTTTTATGAAAATTCAACTGATAAGGTTAAGGCGTCTTGCCCTGTCCACAGCCTGAGTTCGCTTATTAACTCCCAGCTTGGAAAAAATATTTTTAATATACCATTTAGTCGTTCCGGTTGTTATATAAAGCTTTTCAGCAATCTCGCAATTTGAAAGCCCCTCTGCTATAAGCCGGAGAATTTCGATTTCCTTTTTTCGAAGAGGCTCTGCAAGCTCACTAACTTTTTTTGCTTCCTTCCCGCATATTTTATCAACAAATCCCGGAGCTGCATCCCTCACTTTATAAGCCAGCTCCAGAACTTCGCAGCCCCCATCCATAAAATATCTTTCATAACCTTCGGGGGCGGCTATTGTCAGGGCTTCTCTCATGCAGCTCAGTGCCTCGGCTTCCATCTCCAGATGTTTTTTGACCTGAGCCGAAAGCACCAGCACTTGAATTAACTCTCCAAACCTTCCTTCTTTCCTCACATTTTCCTCTTTCTCTTTAAGATCCGCCTGGGCTTTAAGGTAATTTTTCTGCACAATAAGAGATCTTAAATAGGTAAAGTAAGGATTTACATCCGCTAAACCCGATACCTTATCAAAGGTAGTTTCCGGTTCGTTGATCCATAGGGAAACTCTCTCTGCATTTCCTTCCTTAAGATACAGCTCCATTTCCAAGGCTTCGAAAAACACAGTAACTCTATGGCCGATAAAGTCCTTGAAATAGGCATTTAATCTATAGGCTATTTCAAAAGCTCTTTCTTTTTCTCCCATATAATAAAGGGAAAGCACTAAATACCATTCTCCCAATCCTGCCAAATGAGCAAAACCCAATTCCTGGTAATAGGCGATACCTTCCTCCAGCATCCTTTGGGCTTCGGTCAGCTTGTTGGCGCAGTACAGCAGCATCCCTGTGGGTAAATAGACAATCTTAGCCATGGGAAGGTGATTTCCGTTCTGATCCGAAAATCTTTCAAGGGTTCTTTCACAAAAGGCGAGTGCTTCTCTTCTTTTTCCCATACAATTAAGGTAAAAGGCAAGATCAAAAAGAGAGGATACCTCCAAAAAACGATAACCCTTTCTGCGGGCTCCTTCATGGACCTTCGCATACAAGACTGCCGCTTGACCGGTATGTCCGTTTAAACCGTTTGCATGCCCCAGGGCTATTAATGCACCGTAATAGAAAAGCTCCTGCTTGTCCTTCACGTAAGAAACAGCTTCTTCGGCATATTTTAAAGCTATCTCTTTATCTTCACCGTTATACCTGAAAGGTGTGGCTGCCTTTACCATACCTGTGATGATTGGATTGACGCAGCCTTCATCCAAATATTCCAGGCTGTTAAGCACTTTATTTGCTTCACCGATTTCACCTGTAATCAACAGGCACCATGCCCTATAGATTTCCAGAATACCATCCTTCTCCGCTTTTATTTCTGATATTGAATTTAACCATGAAAGGAGGGTTTTTAGCTCACCCTTCTGAAAAAGCTCCATGGCCTTATCTTTAACCAGGCTTGCCGCCGTCTCGCCGTCTTTTGCCTCCAGGGCGTATTCCAGAGCCGATTCGGTAAAGCCGTTCTCCCTGTACCACAAGCTCGCCTTTCTGCACATTTCCGCCCTATGGTTTTCCTCCAGGTCCGTCCTTAAAAACTGAGAGAAAATATGGTGATAGCGATACCAGGTATGGCTGTTATCCAACGATACGATAAAAAGATTATCCTTTTCCAGCCGCTTTATAATTTTGCTGCTGTCCTTAATGCCGGTTACGGCTTCGCAGAGCTCCCCATTAAATTTTTTTAAAATACAGGTTCTGTTCAGAAAAATACGGATTTGCTCTTCCTGGTTTTCCAGAACCTCGTCCATAAGATAGTCTGTAATAAACTGGTTATTACCGCTGAATTCCTTAATAAATGATCTTGCCTGGGCTTCCTCCATATTCTTTATGGACAAACCTGTCAGTTGCATACTGGCTGCCCAGCCTTCCGTCTGCTTTTCAACCTCTTGCAGCATGTCATCGTCAAAAACCATATCGAAACAGCGGCCGAAAAATTCTTTTATTTCCTTACTTGTAAACCTTAAATCTGCGGAATTCAGTTCCGTTATTCTATCTTCCACCCGCCACCTTGAAAAGGCAAGTGGCGGTTCCTGGCGTGTAATGATAATAATTTTCAGCAGCATGGAGTTGAGCAGCTTTTGGATCATCTCATTTATGTACTTATTATTCACGACGTGATAATCGTCCAAAACCAAAATAAACGGCTCTTGAACCTGTTCCAGCTCTTTTATCATATATAAGCCTACAGTTTCTGCCCCAGGCAGCTTCGGGGCAGCCATTAAATCTTCTATCATCGCTCCGAAGCCTTCATTTACCTTTTGAGCTGCCGCTAGCAGATATCTTATGAACTTTAAAGGATCATTATCGTATTCATCAAGGGATAGCCAGGTGTATTTGCAATCCAACCGGCTGAGCCACCCGGAAACAAGTGTTGTTTTACCGTATCCCGCCGGAGCAGAAACAAGAAATATTTTGTGCTCTTTTTTAAGACCTTCGTCAAGCTTTTTATTAAGAGCATCCCTGCAAATATGATTCTGTCTGACAGACGGGATATGCAGCTTTGTGTCTAAAATAATCCTTTTATCCATTTTTCACCTGCATGTATAAATAATTACTAAATTAGGATATCATTTTTTGTCCCATTCCCATTTATCACATTTTTTTGCTATTTAAACTTACTTTATTTGGATATTTTTTGGTTTTTCCCTTTATATTTGCTAGGGAAGCCGTTTTTGAAATTTCCTCTTTTTTTCTAAATTAAAATGGCGAAGGCTGTCTCCCGCCGGAGGCTATTGCACCGGTCTTGACCCTACACCTCCTTAGGCTGTAAGCCATATGATATAGAAGCCAAAGTATGGTTTTCCAGCCCAAAAGTGCCTTTTTGCAGGAAGACCCTATGATAATGGAAGGGGTGCCCCCAATGGAACGAGAAGCCAGCCGGGCGTGGAGCTTTGTATCGGCTCCCTGTTTCCTTATTTGATACAACGATTTTGTAGCAGCTCCATGACAAGTAAGTGAGGGGGCGATGCCCCGGGGTTTTTGATTATGAAGAATGCAAAGCTTATAGAATCTTAACCTCTTTTCTGCTTGCTCCCCTCGGCCCAAGCTTGACAATTACAGCTTTTAGAGCTTATATATTAATTAATATCTTTACGATAACTCCCTGTCCCCTAATCAACCCATTTGCAGAAATTACAAAAATACCATAAATTATCAAGGAGTGGCGCTGTGTTCAGAAAGAAAAGCCTCTTTCAGACCTTGTTATTCTCCTATCTTTTAATGCTCCTGGTTGCCATAGCCATTGGCTTTGGAAGCCATCAAATCTACTCCTCCGCCATGAAGGAACAAATGAAGAGCTATAATTCCGCCATGCTGGAGCAGGCCCGGAGTATTCTGGATGAACGAATGAAAAGCATCAACCAGGCCATGATGAACATACAAATTGACGCTACTGTCCGAAGCCTTCTAAACAGCGGCAGCAGCCCCGGCGGCATGGAAAAGTACAATCTTTATCTTGTTACCCAGCTATTGTCCAATACTGTTCTTTCCAACACGACGTTTGAAAGTGTATACATCTATCTGAAAAACTCAAATCTCATTGTTTCCAACAGTACCGTCTGTACGCCGGAGGATTTTTATTACCAAAATTACCACTATACAGACTGGGATTATAAGGCCTGGCGAGCCCTGATGGAGGAACAGCACTTTATGCGTTTCATCCCTGAGCAGACAGCAACAAGCTATATCAGCGGCAAGGGTGAGAAGAAAAAGGTTATAAGCCTTCTTTTATCCCTGCCTCTGGGTTTGAGTGACGGAAGCCAGGGAGTTCTTGTAGCCTCCATTGACAGCCAACGGCTTAAAAGCCTTTTGTCGGAGGCCAATATTTTAAATGCCAGCACCCTTTTTATTATGGATACCCAAAGCAAGGTTCTTCTAAGTATCGGTGACGACGCCATTCTACGCACTGCTGCCTCCTATCCCTTCAAAGAAGCCGACAGCCTGGACGTCAGCCTGGACGGCTCCAACGTCATTCTTTCCAACGTCCGCTCTTCCGTAAATAGCTGGCGCTATGTCTCCGTTATACCTCAGGAATCTTTCATGCAGCCCATCAACCAGATACAGTTTCTTCTGCTGTGCTTTGCCCTGCCTCTTTTGCTTATAGGAGTTATTATGGCCTTTTGGCTGGCCTCCAAAACCTTTCGTCCCATCAAAACCACCGCCGCTATTTTAAGAGAGCAGTATCAGGGAGATGGCGGCGTTCCCGCCACACGAAATGAACTGGATTATATTCATTTCATGGCAAAGACAACCTTTGGCAGTATCTCTGCGCTCCGAACGGAGCTTACGGAGCAGCTGCCCGTCATAAAGGCCAATTTGCTGCTGCGCCTTCTCAAGGGCGATTTTTCCGAGGAGGAGAATCTTTCCGAGCAGCTAAGAAAGGCGGGGCTCCTGTTTCCACACCCCTATTTTGCCGTAATGCCCGTCCATGTGGATGAGTTCAGCGAGGATTCCTATGAAGAGCGCAGCCTTATGAAATTTGTCATCGGCAATATTGTCAAGTACAGCCTGGAGGGGGAAGGGGAAGCTTTTCAGGTGGATCTGGACAGGGAACGGCTGGCCCTTATCCTGAATTTAAAAGGGCCTCCTCAAAGAGTCGATGAAATTATTGAAAAAACGGGACGGCAGGCCATTGACGTAACGTCAGTGCATTTCCGGACAGTCATCACCATGGCGGTGGGAAGCCTTGCGGAGGATGTCAAAGAGGTTCACCGTTCGTACCGGCAAGGCCTCCAGGCTCTGGAATACCAGCAATTCAAGGCCAAGGGGCAAATTCTCTTTTTCGAAGGGGCGGTCTTCCCTGCCCATACCTATTCCTATACCCTGGAAACGGAAATGCAGCTTATTCAGTCCATACGAAGCGGAAATTACGAGCGGGTGGAAAGAATTTTTGATCAGGTCTGCTCCGAAAATTTTTCAAACGATCACTTTCCTCAAAAAATGATTCCCTGCCTGTATTTTGACGTCATGAGCACCGGCTTTAAGGTGCTTTCGGAGCTGGGCATTGATATGGAGCTGGTTTTCGGAAGCGGCGAAAACCCCTATGAACGCCTTCTTTCCTGCAAGAACGCGGAGGAAATGCAGGCCGCCCTGAAGCTCATCTATAAAAAAATATGCGATTACATAAGCGATCATTTAAAGCGCAGGAATTCACAACTCATCGACCAGCTCTGCGATTATATCAAAGCCAATTCCAGCCTGCCCCAAATCGGCCTGGCCACGGTAGCCGCCGCCTTCGGCATGAATCCCAACTACCTGTCGGGCTATTTCAAGGAACGTACGGGTGAGAATTTTATGGATTATTTAAACCTTCTTCGAATCAATCAGGTCAAAGTCCTTTTAAGGGAATCGGACACCTCCCTTCAAATCATTGCGGAAAAGACAGGCTATTCCAACAGCAGCGTCCTTATCCGCAATTTCAAAAAGTATGCCGGCATGACGCCCGGTGAATTCCGCCAGAGCCTTCA
>JAFADM010000332.1 GCA_023424865.1 Bacillota bacterium
CAATATAAAGAAAAGGAGAAATTCAGCTCATGAACGGCAATAAGAAAGCCATATTAATGGCCATACTGGCAGCAGCGCTTTTTGGAATAAGCGCACCGGTCTCAAAGCTGTTAATTGTAGATATCCCGCCCTATATCATGGCGTCCCTTCTCTACCTTGGTGCGGGAGCAGGTATGCTTTTAGTAAACGGAATTGGACGTCTAACCGGCAATCGCCAGGAGGAGGCCGGACTTAAAAAGAAGGACTTGCCTTACATTATCGGTATGATCCTTCTCGATATTGCAGCTCCGGTCCTCCTTATGCTGGGCCTTGCCCGGACGACCTCGGCCAACGCCTCCCTGCTTAATAATTTTGAAATAGTAGCCACCTCCCTTATTGCTCTTCTGGTTTTTAAAGAGGCCGTGGGAAAGAGAATGTGGCTTGCCATACTTCTTATAACCCTGTCCAGTGTTCTTCTCTCCTTCGAGGATTTCACCGGTTTTAATTTTTCGTATGGATCGATTTTTGTTTTGCTTGCCTGCCTGTGCTGGGGCTTTGAAAACAACTGCACACGAATGCTGTCCTTGAATAACCCCCTGCAAATTGTTGTCATCAAGGGATTCGGTTCAGGTGCCGGAGCTTTGATTATTGCCCTGGCTTTAAGACAGCAGGCTTCAAACCTCGTACACATTCTATTGGCCTTATTGCTGGGTTTTGTTTCTTACGGGCTGAGCATCTATTTTTACATAAAGGCCCAGCGTGAGCTGGGAGCCGCAAGAACCAGTGCCTACTATGCCGTCGCACCTTTTATCGGCGTCTTTCTCTCCATCCTCATTTTCGGTCAGGCCCTCACTCTCAGCTTTGTTCTGGCCCTTTTAATCATGGTCCTTGGTGCTTATTTTGCGGCAGTTGAGCATCATAAGCATTACCATGTCCATGAAGAAATAACCCATGAGCACAGGCACAGTCACAACGACGAGCATCACAGCCACGGACACAGCCTGGGAGAGAGCCATGATGAAAGCATAGCCGAAGAACACAGCCACCCTCATACGCATAAAAAAATGGGCCATGTCCACAAGCATACCCCTGATATGCATCATGTTCATTCCCATTAAACGCCGTGTCACAACTGCCTTAAGCATGACTATTCCTATCTTCCTGTCTTTATGTCTTCCTGTTTTGTAATGCTTAAGGCAGCACTTTTTCTTCAAGGAAAGCCAGTATCCTTTGACAGTATTCGGTATCCAGCTCCACGTCCTCAATATTATGGTTTTCTATAATGAAATGACCGGTTTTTTCTGAAACCCTCAGCCAGCCTTCACTATGCTGGGGCGCACGGGCTAACAGGCGCTCCATATTAGCCGGTATTACCTCCGTATCAAAAGCGCTGGCAATAAACAACGCCGGCCTGTCGCCAATATTTTGAACCTGCTTTTCCGGCACAAGCTCAAAGGACTCCTTACCAAAAGCCAGCCCCAGAGCCAGCCTGAAAAGAGGTTTTTCAATGGCGGCTATAAACCCGGGTACATGGTATTGCTTCATTGTTTCGATGACGACTTCCTCAAAGCTGGAATAAGCGGACATGGCAATCAAACCGTCAATTTCCGGTATCTGGCCAAATGCATTGACCGCAATGGCCCCTCCCATGGAAACACCATGTATAACAACAGGTATATTGGCATAGCTTTGCTGCATTTTGATATAGTCCATAACGGCCTGGACATCCTTCACTTCCTCAAAGCCGAGACTGACACGTGTTCCTTCACTTTTCCCATGCCCTCGAACTTCCAGCAGAATGGAAGCATAGCCTTCCTTCTTAAGCCACTTGGCATGTCCATAAAAGTATGTAACAGAGGGCTGCTGTATGCCGGAAAGATAGATAATGACAGCTTTTGGATTATCAACAGCTACTTCGGAAGCCCAAACCCTATACCCGTCTTCGGTGGTGAGCATCCTGTCATTTGATATCAGTCCGAAATCCGAGGAGGAATACACCTTTTGCAGAGGGTGAGATTCATCCAGCTCGTATTCAATATGCCCATTGGTAATAAAATAGACCGCTACAGGCGGAACAATGATAAGAACAACACTGATTAAACACAGGGTTAAAGTGATGATTTTAAAAACAAGCCTTCTTTTTGCTGTTTGTGTGTGTTTATTCATCAAAGCCCTTTCTACGGTAATGGATTTAGGTTTACAGAAACATTATCCAGTTTGGGGACTGTCAACCTAATGAGGATGGAGCGTTTTAGCGCGCCGTCTGACCTTTTTCCGGTAGCGCCGGTTCATTCTTAAGAATAAAAGGAGCAGGCCTGCTATGAGAACAAAAAACAGGAAGCCCCCCTTGCCACCGTTCTTCTCTGTCTGAGCAGCCGGTTTGGCCTCAGGCTTTACCTGACCCATAACAGCCTTTGCAGTGCTTGCCAGGTTAAGCTTTGAAACCAGCATCGTGCTTAAAACCACTGACGGCACACCATAACTGTCAGCGTGACCAAGGCTGACGGATACGGGTATTTGAGCTGTGCATTCAACCGCATTTACTTCCGGTGTGCCATAGTCTAAAGTAATGTCCTCCGATGTGCAACCTGCGGGAAGCAGAACAGAAAGATCCTTTTCTATCCCCTCAAGGCCAATAATACTGTCCTCCCCCTGGGTTAACACCTTGGGCATTTTATTTCGCAGGTCTTCCTTTGTTATGGTATAGGGAACGTACGTATCAAAACCATAATCAAAGAGCTTTGTGGTATCCTTCCATTTAACATTGGTGTCAGGGTCTTTCATAACAACTGCTATTAAAGTGGTATCCCCTCTTTGAGCTGTAGTAACCAGGGTATGCTGGGCAGCAACGGTCCATCCGGTTTTGCTCATGAGAATGCCGTCATAGTCTATCTCGCCGTTGACAAATTTGTTTTTAGAATAGAAGGTACGGGTTCCGGGCTGCTTATTTGTTGGGGGAATTTCATATTTCGTGGCGCTGAACAGCTCCGTGAAGCCCGGTACCTTCAGAGCTGCCGCCGTAATTTTTGCCATATCATAAGCAGTGGTGTAATGATTTTCATCAGGCAAGCCGTTGGCGTTGGCAAAGTGGGAATTGATTGCCCCTGCTTTTTCCGCGGCTTCATTCATCATATTGGAAAAATTGTCCAAACTCCCGCCAATCAGCTCCGCAATACCGTTGGCCGCATCATTGGCTGATTGGATGGATAAGGCATACAGTGCCTGTTCAAGGGTGATTTCCTCCCCTACGTCAAGCGCAATATGGGATGAATCCCTTTCAACTGAAAACACCGCATCATAGGACATGGTGATTAAGTCGGAAAGCTCTCCATACTCCAAAGCAAGCATGCCCGTAATAATCTTTGTTGTGCTTGCGGGATACAATTTTTGATCCATGTTTTTTTGAAAAAGAACTTGGCCGGTCTGCGCGTCTATCAATACGGCCGCTTGAGAACTGATCTCCGGTAAATCTACCGGGTTCGTTGCTTCTTCCCCAAAGGAAAGAACGGTTGTGAGAACATACACCAGCGTGGCTAAGAGAACCATACATTTTATCTTTTGCATTTTGCCCCCATATATAGAAAAAAGTCTCCCTTATAGTAAAACACAAAATCAGGAGTAAGAAAACCCTACTCCTGATAGTATTATTACCGAAAACTTTTTACATTAAGCATACGAATGGCATTTAGTATGGCAAGAACCGCTACCC
>JAFADM010000341.1 GCA_023424865.1 Bacillota bacterium
AACCTCTATGTCCCCGCGGGCAGGGTTTGCAGTCTTTGTCCTTGCAATGATCATCCCATGAAGGCGGTTCATGCTTATGGCACGGTTCAGGCTCAGGCCTGCCGCAAGGCCGCTGAGATCCGTACTCTCTGAAATCGCGTTTGCGGCAAT
Source organism: Bacillota bacterium (assembly GCA_023424865.1). Next base: position 151 of record JAFADM010000341.1, read on the forward strand.
CTTTTTCATATGGGTTACTTTCATGTTCGTCTTTATACATAAATTCACCTCTTTCAAATTGAGTAACCGTCTGATACATAATATGATAGCTTGTCAATATGGTGCATTTTTATAATTGTCTTAGCGTTTTTGGGAGAAAAATATAACTCGAGTGTTATAATGCGGTATAATAGCAAAACAGAATATGACTTATCATATTATTTCCGTTACCGTTTATCATCAATACTTGCTGCACTGTTACTAGCGGAGAGTTCTGTCAAATTATCATAAGGCACACCTGCAGTTGTGCCAGGCAGCAAGACTATATCGGCTGCATTCAAAGGTGTCGCCCATGAATTTCCCGAAAATACATATAATCCTGAATCCACCACAAAACCACGTGTGTTATATATAACATTGTTAACGATATGCCCATTTGTACCCGGATTGAGATAAGCGGTCTGTCTCAAAGAGTACAAAATATTATTGCGGACCGTTAGATTTCGTGTACTGTTTGACAGAGATACAAAGCCCCTGTTTAATATCCAGCCTGTAGACGGGCCTGCCTGGGGCGGTCCAAAAATAGTATTGTTTACAATACGGTGATTCAATCCTCCGATTTGTATAAATTCTACAGGATATGGCAAATCACTGGTTATGGTAAAGCCATCTAAAGTTATGCCGTTACCCAATATTAATAAAGGAATAATCGGAGTCTGTAAAACGAGCGTTGTACCTGCATAGCCCTTTAATGTTACACCGGCCTTATTGACTATGATCTGAGACCTTAACAAGTAAGTTCCCGTCAGAACGTGTACAGTCCCCGTAGGCAAAACAGCAGCCACACCTTCCTGAATGCTTCCAAAGGGATTTGCCTGTGAGCCGTCGCCGCCTATCGCTCCTGCTAAAACGTATACGTTAAACGGATCTGGTTCTACTGCTCCGACAGGGCCAATAGCTGCGGCTGTACGAATCAGGCCTGTTGTTCCCGTAGGATCGGTAGATCCGGCATTACTAAATACCGCTCCGGTTGGACCGGTTGGTCCGGTTAGCGCCGGATTTTCTATTCTTACAATAGCTGAGCTGCCAACGCCTTGAGAAATATCTATATTCAGGGTGCTGGATTCAAAAAATATCGTTTCACCAAAGCCCACCAATTCAATCCCAAAAGGATTTGCAACATAAAACAAAAAATTACCCGGGATAAAGGTTCCTGTTGGGCCGGTGGGACCGGTAGCACCTAGCGCACCTGTAGGGCCTGTAGGTCCGGTCGAACCGCTTGGACCTGTGGGGCCAGTGGAGCCGGTAGAGCCGGTTGGGCCTGTGGCGCCAATAGAGCCAGTGGGACCGGTGGGACCTGCCGGGCCGGTGGCACCGGTTGGTCCTGTGGATCCGGCAGCCCCGGTAGGACCACCCGCAGGGCCGGCAGGGCCAGTGGCACCTGTAGGACCTATTGGACCAGGAAGGCCTCTAGAACCCTTTGGACATGGTCTGCAGTCGATTTTCCCAAAGGGATCATTCCATGAGGATTGTCCATGCTCATGGCCTAATTCCGGCGGTTCCCGGCCACATGGCTGTTGAAATCCGTATACTCTGGTATCACGCCCATTGCAATCTTTTTCAAATAAGTCGCTTTCATCTTCATCCTTATACATTAATTCACCACTTCCTATAGAGCAATCATCTGATACATAATACGGAAGGTTATCATTATGGTGCATTTTTATTAATATCTTAGTGTTTTTAGGTGAATATACTTTGTATGCCATACCAACATTTTTTGTTACTAAATGAGCAGGATATCCTATTTTAAGAACATCCGGCCCATTTAGTCACTGCCGGGACTTCACTCCCCACCCCTGATAAGTGCGGATAAAGAAAAAAGCGGTATTTTCATACCGCTCTTCTTGCCTGACGATGTATTCATTTTTCAGGTTACTAAGGCTCTATTTCTTAACCAAGGAGGAGGACATCCCTTGCCTTCACCGTAACCGTGCCGGTCAGGTCTTCTCCGTTGAGAAGGTTCCTGTAGGTAGTGCTTCCAAGCTCCACCAAGGCTTCCCGGTGATTATGATTTATAATAAAGAAGGTGTCTGCTCCCTCTGCGGTACGCTTAGTAACTTCTACTCCCGAGTCTGCTTCCAATACAGGTGAAATGCCCTTTTCATCAAGAATACGCGATGCCAGGGAAGCCAGAAAGCCTTCCTCAGGTTCGGTGCCCACATAGTAGGCAAGGCCCTTTCCATACCGGTTCAAGGTAAAGCAGGGAACACCTTCGTAAAAATCCATGGCATAGCGGGCAAGAACCTCTGCTCCGCGGCTATGTATGACATCACATAAAAAGCCGCAGGCATAGCGATCTTCTTTAAAGCCCTCTGCAGACGCTTCCATAATCATACCGTTCTTCTCTCCCGGGAACAGAGCGTCGGTTTCTTCAACCCAAAGGCCCAGCACGTCCTTCAAGGGCCCAGGATATTCACCGAAAACACAGCGATCGTTTTCATCTGCAAGGCCTGTCATGGTCGTGGCCAGAAGAGTTCCGCCGTTTTTTACAAATTCCTTCAGCTTCTCCCCAATGCCGTCCTTCATCATGTAAAGCATAGGTGCTACAATCACTTCGTATCCGCTTAGGTCCGCTGCAAGGCCGACGATGTCGACGGAAACATTCTTCTCGAAAAAGGGCTTGTAGTATTTCTGAACGGTGGTCAGGTAGTCCATATCCTTGCTTGGGCCACTGGAAAGCTCCAATGCCCACCAATTGTTCCAATCAATTAAAACACCAACCCGGCTCGCCGTCCGGCCGCCTACGAAACGTCCGCCCAGCTTCTGAAGCTCATGGCCCAGTGCTGCGCACTCACGGAAAACCCTTGTATTTTCATGACCGGCGTGAGAGATAATCGAACCGTGGAATTTCTCCTGCCCGGAAACAGACTGGCGCATCTGGAAAAACAGGCAGGTGTCCGCTCCGTGTGCAAGGGCCTGATAGCTTAAAAGCCGCACCTCCCCTGGCCTTTTCAGCTTGTTGTAGGGCTGCCAGTTCTGCTGGTTGGGGGATTGCTCCATCAGCATAAACGACTGCCCTCCCTTTAAGCCACGCATAATATCGTGCTTCAGGGCAACGAGACTTTTATCGTGAGTCGGCCAGGGATAATTGTCCCAACCGATAATATCCATCTGAGATCCCAAAACGAACTGATCCAGCTTTTTAATATAGCCGGACATATTCGTCTGTATGGGAATAGTGGGACTGTACTCTCTGAGCACATCGTATTCGTTTCTGAAGCATTCGGCGGTGGAATCCGTTACAAACCGCAGATAATCAAGCTGTATGGAAGGACTGAAGCGATAGTCGTCGTTGAGCTGAGTGGGCAGTGTAACCTCCTCAAAGCTGTAAACGACTCTTCCCCAAAAAGCGGTGTTCCAGCGGAGGTTAAGCTCCTCAACCGTACCGTAGCGCTTCCTCAGCCACAGGCGGAATCTGGCCTGGCAGTTTTCGCAATAGCAGTAGGTCCCGTATTCATTGGCAACATGCCATACGGCAAGAGCAGGGTGCCTGCCGTAGCGCTTTCCCATTTCGCGGGCAATGGCAGCCGCCCTCTCCCTGTATTTCAGGCTGTTGTAGCAAAAGAACACCCGCATTCCGTGGGTTCGCTTTCTGCCCGAAATATCTACAGGCAGAACCTCCGGGTAACGAGTTGAAAGCCAGGCGGGCTGAGCCACGGTGGGAGTGGCGAGGCATACCGAAAGGCCGTTTTCGTGAAACTTGTCCATGAGAGCATCCAGCCACTCAAACTGATAAACGCCCTCGTCAGGCTCCAGCTTGGCCCATGAAAATACGGGCAGGGTAACCATATTAATACCCGCCTTTTTAAAAAGGCGCATATCCTCTTCCAGGGTTTTATCATCCCATTGATCAGGATTGTAGTCACCGCCGTAAAAAATTTTGTCCGCGATTTTCATTCTTTCCTCCTTAAAAATGCTCCTAAGCCGCATCGTAAATGTACTTGGCAAAGCTTTTAACCGGTTTTCCGAAGTGAGCTCTGCTGTACCGCCGCTCCCCGTCAGCTACAGCAATTGAGGTCACGCTCTTTTCAAATAGCGGATAACAGGTTCTTCCATTAAGCCGGTTGGGCCTACCTGCATATGGGTGGATTGACCGTCATGCATCCGCCATACGAGAGTATTTGTCACATCAATTGTCAGGTCGTTCTTCCCGTCCCGGACATATTCCGTGATATCGGTATTGAACGGACCTGAAAGAAGTCTGTCCGCAAGCTGTCCGTTAACATGGATTTCAGCGCAGTCCCCCACAGCGGGGAGCTCCAGAACCAGCCTGTCGCCCTTGGTGTATTCTATTTGTGCACAACCCTCGTAACGGAAGGTTCCCGTAAAACGAGGGTATTGATCCGGGCCGTTCATATTGGGAAGGCGGCAGCCGGCAGGAAGGATTTTCTCATACCGGAACTCAGGATACTCCAAAGGCTCGGCCAGCGAAAGCTTCCAATCCGTTACAACCGTCTGCGTCCTATTAGGGATATACCTTATTAATGAAGCGCTGTCAAGTCCTGACGCGGCATAAACCGCAGCCTCCCCCGGCTCCAGAGAAAGGCTCAGCTCTTTATTTTCCAGGTTCACAGGTGCTATACCGTTCTTAAGCCCGTCATATTTTAAGAGTACACGGCTTTCCTCACCGTTTAAGCGTATGGAAGTACAAACACTCTTTGTGGGGCTTTCATTAAAAAACATATAGATATGTCCGTCTTCATGGCGGTATTTACATGCGCGCAAAAACGGCAGGGGCGCGTTCACTTCAAAAACGGTTTCAACGGCTTCTCTCACGGATAGGGCCAATTCATCAAGTGCGGTTACCCTCACATAATCTTCGAAATCCTTTGGAAGGGCTTCGCCGCCAATTACAGCCTTTGGGAGATCCCCCACCACATATACCGGCAAACCTTGCCGCGCCGCTCTTGCCGCAAAATGCGCCGTCTGTCTCGGAATAATTTTACAGTAAGGCAGCACAAGGACACTGTACCGGTTTTCCCCTATCCACAGAAATCCGTCCCTTACTTGCGTACCTTCCTCAGTCCAAATATCGTCGGGTACTACATGGCATTCAATCTGGCTCTCCATCAGAGCCCTTACCGGCTTCTGGAACAGCATGGCCTCCTTGCCGGTCCATTCCGCCTCCCCGTGGTATAATACCGCAGCGTCCACCAGCTGCCTTCCACCGTTTAACAGATGGCTCAAACGGTTCATATACTTCATAAGATCACTAAAAAAACGAAATTGGGGATTGTTTCCCCGGGCATAAAAGTGGGGCGGGCAGTCTTTATCCGGAAAGAACGGAGAAAACGCGTGGGGGACAAACCAGTTAATTCCTCTCACCAGCATATGATCCGTCAGCCATTTCATCAGTCCTATTCCTTCGGCCCAGCCATAGGCACCAAATATTTCACACATGGCCCTTCCCTTTTTGGCCGGATCCAGGTGGGCCAGGGAGCTGCCAAGCTTGGCAAGGCCAAAGTGGAAGAATTCCCCGTCCCGGTCGGAGGCAATCCATTGGTGGCAGGTTCCTGTAAAACCCGGCATTATCTGCAGAAGCACCACATCCACACCGGACATATCCTGTCCCCTTTGTGCCCTGAAATAGTGGCCGATGCTGCAGCCCAGCCTTCCATGGGCATTGTCGTCCTCAATAATATGGCCGATGTATTCCACTCCGCGATCACGGCACCAGCGCCCTGTCTGACCGGCAAAGCATTTGTCCACCAGACGAGTTATCATGTCCATGTAATCAAAGCGTATTGCCGCCGTTGTTTCTCCCATTCCATACCACAGTGCGGGAAGCCGGTAAAGATAGTCCTCACCCCAGCGTCTTTTCATAGCTGCTTCCAGCTCATTGCTCCAGGGCAGGCGTACGTCCCGCTTGCCGAGTTTATCCTGAAAATCGTAGCCCGGCGTGTTTCCAAGCTCCGGCTCATCTGAGAAAAAGCCTGCGAAGGTATTGCCGAAATACTCCTTATAGCGTTTATAGTGGGGCTCATATACCGTATCGATAAAATATCGGACCGAGGCTTCGTCAATGAGATTCATATAAAATTCCCGTCCTCCGCCGGTCTGGGTGGTAAACAGTACGAACAGGCGGTAATACCCTTCCGGCAGGTCAAAATACACCATACCGTCATGAACGTTAGACGTCAGATCAATGCATCCCTCCGCTACCACATCCAAGGATTCGGTATCAGGCTTTGGGAAGGCCAGAACAGCAAGAAGCCTTCCTGTTTTTCCTAAAAAGGGTTCAATCACCACTGCGTTTTCACGCACTGGGCCCTGGATATCCATATGACGCTCTGCCAGGTAGGTTTTGGCAAGCTCAGGACGGCGGCGGTATGCACCGTTGGCCGCACCGGTAGGGAATTTGGCGTCATCGAGAAGCCAGACGCGAAGGTCGTGCCTGCGCGCCTCCTCCATTAAAAAATCCATTTCCGACCACCAGGTTTCCCCTAAAAAATCAGGATGGGGCCTCGACTCCACGCAGATAGCCCGAATGCCGCACTCTCTTACCTTTTCCAGCTCTTCTCCCAGCACCCTCTTTCCTTCGCCATGCATCCAGAAAAAGGGCATGATGTAATTGTCACCTTTATCGTCCAACAGCTCCTTCAGTCTTTTTAACGTCTCCAAATCATCATCCTCCTGTCTGTCGGTTCAAATCCATTATACTTTTTTACGTCTGCTTGGAATACAGGACAAGCCCTTTAGTCCGTCCATGTCTTCAGGCAGAATTCATATGTGCCGGAAAGAAGCTCTCTTTTATCCTCATTTTTATCAAAAACAAGTACAGCTCGTGTGTTTGGAGGTATCCGCACCTTAAGGTCAATGCTGTCGCACCCTTCCCGCTTCCACTCCAGATGAATTTTGCCATAGGGGTGATTATGGGAGACGCAAAGCGCTTCCATCTCTTTTGGAAAATGGGGACGCAGCAATATTTCATCAAAGGGTCTTCCGGTTCGAAAGAGCCTTATGCCTCCTAACCCCGCCCAGAACCATTCCTCTCCGCTTCCCAGCATATAATGGTTCTGAGAGCCGTGAGGGCCCTTCGGATCAGGCCCGTCCCATTCCTCAGCAAGAGTGGTGGCGCCTTGTTCTACCTGATAACCGTATCCGGGGTGATCGGTTAGGCTCATCATCCTTTCATATATGTCCGAGCGATTGAAATCAATAAGCGCAGCCGTGACAAAGGGGTGTCCGATATCACCGGCCGTCATTTGCCAGCCCCTTTTTTCAATGTCTCTTACAAGGACCTCTAAAACCTTTTCAACCGTCTCCTCCCGGGCCAGCCCCGTCACCAGGCTGATGGCCTGCGCCGCCTGACTGCCTGTTGCGTAGCGGCCTGTTTCCCTGTCGTAAAACTGGAGGTTGAACTCCCTCCGGACAGCTTCCCCCAGTTTTTTGAATCGGGCCTCATCCTCCGTTTTCCCCAGCAGAGCGGCTACTTTTCCCATAATGACAAGATCCCTGTAAAACACGCCGGTTGCGATAACAGGGACAGGCGTGTTCTGGGAATGGGGCGTATTAGGCCCTATATCCAGCCAATCGCCAAGGCCGTGGTGTAAAATAAAATGATGCAGCTTTCCTGTCAGGTATTCCACATACCGTTTCATTTCGGGGTAATATTTATGAAACAGGGACAGATCCCCGTATTTTTCATACATAAGCCAAGGATTAATAATGATGGCACTGCCCCACTCCGGAGAATCAAGAAATCCGGCATGCCACCGTTCAAAAACCTTGACATATTCCGGCGCAATGCAGGGAATCAGGCCGTTTTCATGCTGGGCGTCAGCCATATCCCCTTCAATTTTGGAATAGAGGCTATAAAGGTCATAATTAAGGAGCACTGCCGGACCGATAAGATGAGTTTGTTCAAGCCATCCGAGCCTTTCCCGGTGGGGACAGTCGGTAAAATAGCTTTTGGTATTGCTGCGTATCGCCTGGGTGATGATGCCGTGAATACTGTTGTAAAGGCTGTTTGAGCACCAGAAGGTGCTCCGGGCTTCCATTTCGGGATATATGAACCCACCGTGAATATCTGAAATAACAGGAAGGGCGGGATACGCCCCCGCGTATTCACGGGGTACTGCCCCTTTGACAGCCACGTAGCGAAAGCCGTAGTAGGTAAATTTAGGGCTGTAGATTTGACTTTTTTTACCATTTAGGATGTAGCTCCATCTATAGCCCCTTCCGGTCACTCTCTGATCGGGGAAACTGTTTTCATCAAGAATTTCTCCGGGGATAAACTCAACCTCCATGCCCGATGCGAGCCCGTTCGTATCAAATTCAGCCCTTATCCAGCCTGAAAAATTCTTTCCGAAATCATATAGAAATACCCCGGCTGATATTTCTCTCACCGAGCTTGCCGGATAAGATTCCATCACCTTCAGCGGAAGTGAGCGCTGCGCTGTCAGAAGCCCCCTGGGCGGAGCGGCTGCCATGGCCTGCCGCCAGGTCCCGCAAGCCGCATCAAAAGCAGCGTTTTCTCCTGAAAGCTCAGCTTCAATACGTCCGTCATACTCCTCGCCTCCGTACATTCCGGAAAAAGTGACAGGACTCTTTGCAAAAAGCCAGCTTTCGTCCGTTACAAATACCTTACGCGTCCCATCGCCATATAAAATCTCCATCCGGGCCAGCAGCTTTGCCTTGCCGAAGCTTCGCTCATAGTACACATACCGGCTATTGGGCACGTTGAACATACCGTTTCCAAGAAAAACGAGAAGGGTATTTTTCCCTTTACGCAAATGAGAGGTTATATCATAGGTAACGTAAAAGCAGGTTTTGTTGTAATCGGTCCACCCCGGCTCCAGAACATAATCACTGGCGGGATTACCGTTGATGTGGGCTTCAAAGTGACCCAGACCGCAAATATACAGCCGAGCCTTCACGGGTTCTTGCTCAAGCTCCATTATTTTACGGCAGGCAGGGACAACCAGGTCGTCCTCTTCGCCGATCCACACCCCCTGCCAGGGTTCGTTTCCCATTCCTGTTTCAAACCACGCTTTTTCACTGAGAGCAGAGCACTCCTCCCCATTGTCCCATACCTCTGCCTGCCAGTAATATCTTGTTTTGGGAGTAAGCTCAGGCCCTTCATAGGGTATATGGATCATTCGGGAGCTCTCAACCCGGCCGCTGTCCCATAAGACCCGTGAAAAATTCGGCTCCTGTGCCACTCTTATGCCGTATGCGGACTGAAACCACCCTTGCTTTTCAGTATCCGCCTGCCAGCTGAATACCGGCTTTTCATCGATTCCCAGAGGATTTGAACGATTATTGGTTTTAAGATTAATGATTTTTACACTCATTGTCCGGGTTCTCCTTTGCCTTATGACCTTATTTCACGTCATATCAAAAGCCCAGGGCATAGCCCCCACTCCCTTTTAGCCAGATTTGCTTACGCAAATGGCTAACAAGTCAAGGAAGCGCTGAGTTTTTCAGCGCTTCCTTATCTTATGGAGCTATCCGTTTTACTGAATGACTGAATTTTTGTTCATCATTTCAAGCACACCGTCAAAATCGTCCACAGCAAACTTTACTGCCTGAACATAACTGTCCCAGTCCTTATCCAGGCTCAGCTCGCCGGTAATAAACTTAAGGGCATATTCCTTGGCAACTGTTTCACAGGCGTTTGTCATGGTTGCCTTTTCAGTGGCTTCATCCGCTGAAAGCCTTACAATAGGAGCCCTGTCGGTGGGAGCAATGGAATCGGTGCCACCGTATTTAGAGCTGGCTACCCAGTATTTGTCCAGAGTATAGCCATCTGCCTTGCTCCACCACGGTTCAGGACGAATTTGAGCAATCTGAGGCTCAAAATCCTGAGGAGTAAACACGATACCGGTTCTGCATGCCGCTGAGGAGGTCACACCGTAATTTGCCAGCTCCTGAACCGGATTGTCGGCCGATGTTATGGCATCCACGAACTTTTTGGAGCCGTCGGCATTAACTTCATAGGTTACACCCTTAATACCCCAGTTTTGAAGCTCAACCATCTCGGGAGAATACTGATAATCGATCATTTTTACAATCCAGTCAATATTGGGAGCCTTGGAGGATACGGAGATACCAAAGCCCTGGGTCGTCAGGTGAGTGCCGTCCATTTTTGATCCCCATTTCCATGCGGTGCCGTATTGGGGATTGGAGGGAAGATAGGACAGGCCGAATTCAAGCCCTTCCTCTTCCTTATTGTCATTCCAGTGAGTTGCCATACCGGCCCACAAAGTGGGATAAATCAACACTTTGCCTGTAACGGCCTTCTTGGTTGCTGCAGCGCCGTCGTCGGTGGCGAACTCAGGATCGATATATCCTGCCGCATACAATTTATTGATGTAGCCCAGCATCTCCTTGAAATTGTCGTCAATGGGTCCGAAGCGCCATTCGCTGCCATCCCAGTAGACTGTATCCCAGGTGTGGAACGCACCTACAAAGCCGCGATAAAAGGCATAGTTCTTGTCGCTGTTGGAGATGACGTATTTGTCGGGATAAAGCTTTTTCAGCTCCGCGCAGAGAGCCTCAAATTCCGCGGTGGTGGCAGCGGGCGTCAGGTTATGCTTTTTCAGAATATCGAAGCGGTAGGCATAAGCCGTGAAGGACTGAGCACCGGTAGTATTATTAACGTTTACAAAGCCGTCTTTGAAATAATAGCTGCTGCCGTCATCGTTGTAGGCTGAGGCCTCCTTGCCTACTGTACCTTCCACATAGGGGAGATAATAGGTCATGTAATCCTTGTAATCAGCAATGTTCACAACCTGCCCGTCAGCGCCGTAGGCATCAATGGCGTCCTTCCAGCTGTAGGTGAACACATCCGGCAGGGCGCCGCTGGCAAGAATGACCTTTTCGTTGGTTCTGTAATCCGCCCAGGGCGTATAGGTCCAGCTGATATCCAGCTTGCAGCCCAGGTATTCGGTCATTTTTTTCTCCCATTCCTTCTGAACGGGAGTGTCCTTAGGGTCCACCCCGAAAGTGGGAATTGAAACGGAGAGCTTCAACGTATTGTCCTTAAGTTCGGACATTTTGCTTTCAGGCTCCCCTTTATCCCCGCTGTCCGCCGCAGAAGGCGTGGGTGTTCCCGTTTCAGGAGCAGCGGTTGGTTTTCCGCTTTCAGTGGAACCGCATCCCCCGAAGAGGTTGAGGGACAATGTCAGAATAAGCAGCATAGAGATGATTTTTCTCTTCATTTAGTGTACTCCTTCCTTTTATTGTTTTTTCTTATTCATGATTCCCTTGCAAAAAACGACGAGAAAGCCCATGGTTTTTCGGATAAATTGCAGTGGAATCAACCTCTATCCAAATCCCCCTGACACGCTCCGGCACAGGAGGCTCTGAATTTCTAAGCTCAAAAAAGCCTTTCCTGTTCATCCTTTAACTGCACCGACCATCATGCCTTTTTCAAAATATTTCTGGACAAAGGGGTAAACCAGTAAAACCGGCCCAATGGTTGCAATGATGCAGGCATACTGTATGTTTTTGGGGTTAATCAGATTTTTATTAATCATTTCCTGGGCCCCATCCATACCGGCTGCCTGGGAGGTAAACAAAACCTGTCTCAGAAATGTCTGTATGGGCTGCTTAGCGGAATCCTTAAGGTAAAGCAGGGGTTCAAACCACATATTCCAGTAATTCACCACCGCAAAAAGCCCAAAGGTAGCAAACAGAGCTTTTGAAAGAGGCAGATAAATCTGAAACAGGATGCGTATATCTCCTGCTCCGTCCATAAAGGCGGCCTCCCTCATTTCAGCTGATATACCCTTGAAGAAGGACCGGTAAATAAAGATATTGTAAGCAGACACACACCCGGGAAGGATAACCGACCATATGCTGTTTAAGAGTCCCAGCCTGTCGATAAGAATATATCCCGGCACCATACCGCCGCTGAAAAACATGGTAATAGTCAAAAGCACCGTGAGAAACTTTCTCAGAACAAAATCCCTCAGCATGAGGGGATAGGAAATCATAGCGGTGAACAGCAGGCTTAAAAAAGTGCCCAGAGCAGCATAGGTAACGGTATTCAAATAGCCTCGCCATATTTTAGGATCGCTGAACACCAGCTCATAGCCCTTTGTGTTGAAATCGACCGGAATCCAGGTGACCTGGCCTCTGGTAATAGCGCTGGCTCCGCTGAAGGAAACGGCTATAATATTTATAAAGGGGTAAATGATGATAAGCATAAGCAGGCTCATAAAACCTATCAGCATAACATCAAACACTTTACTGCCCACATGAATTTTATTTGTTTTCTTTG
>JAFADM010000368.1 GCA_023424865.1 Bacillota bacterium
ACGCTGTTGGCAGCAATAAGGCCGCCCAGCCAGAGCAGCAGGGCTCCCGCAAAGTGACGCAGCTCAGGCAGCTTTAAAAGAAACACTTCCTTTAAATTCTTCTTCATAAGAATGGCGTATGCCAGAGGAGGAACAAGAATGAGCACTTCGGTGGCTGCAAGTCCCCACAAACCGAAATTCATTTGGAGGTATGGTCCAAAAAGAACAATGAAGAGCATAACCAGAGAAAACACGGTTAAGGAGTGTACCGGTCTTGTTTGTCCATTCTCCCCCTGCTGCAGCTTTCTTCTTGAAATGAGGGAATACGCCAATCCGGCAACAAAACACAGTGCGAAAATAACAGTAAACAAATTCACGGGTTTATCCTCCTGCAAAAAATACACTTCAAACATTATATCATGAATAGCTGCCAGTTTATGCCGAATTATCGAGAAGCACGTCCTTCTATCCCTTATTGACATGAACCAATTGGAAACATATAATATTCTGAACATATATGTATAGTATATTATATGCACATTAAAATAATCTTTTAGGAAGGATGTCCTGCTATGAGTGTAAAAGAAAAAGGCCTTGCCATCATTGCTACAACAAAGCCTCTTATTGTTAACACCATCGGACTTGACGGTTATCCCAATACCCGCATTTTCTACTCCCAGGCCAATGACGGCTATACCATCTATTTTTCCAGCGGAGCCACTGCCGCAAAGGTTGGTGAAATTGCAGCCAATTCAAAGGTGAGTGCTTATTATGAAAACACAGCCCAGGAAATTACCACCTGGAAGAACGTCGTGGTATACGGTGACGCGTCACCTCTTGTAAAGGAAGACAGCGACTATGAAAAAGCCCTGTCCCTTCTGAGCCAAAAAAGTCCCAGGTTTAAAAAACGGGTAGAGGACGGCCTTTTACACGAGATGATCATTTATAAAATCACACCCCGGCGGGTGAAGGTACTGGACTACGCCAGCGAACCCCGTGTTGAGCAATTTGAGCTGGGAGCGGGCTAATCCCCGCTCCTTTTTCGATACTTTAGAAAAAGCCATCCCCTTTTAACGGGAACAGGATGAGGGGACGTATTACGGCTACAACGCAAATACCATCTGCATGGGAATGCCCCGGCTGTCTGTCATGGGCTTTTCAGGCAAGGTTCCAAAGCCCTTCTCAAATCCCGCTCTTCCGGTTACCGCAAGACAAAGCGCGTCCAAACAGTCCTCCAAAAGGCCCTGAAGCTCCGACCGGCTTTCAAGGTGTGCCAGGATCTCCTTCGTTTTAGGATAATGCCTTTCAAGAAGGCTTATTCTCATGCCAAGGCCCTCCTCCGTATGCTTGCTAAGGGGTATGGGTTTAACTGTATGTCCATCGGAATAGAGCATGGCAAAGCAAACTTCCGGATGACTTTCCCTGACAACACCCTTAAGCTCAGGCTTTTTTTCCAAAAGAAGATCGATTTCCCGTATTTTCCGGCACAGAGCATGGGACTGTTTACTGATAGCGGTTCCTAAAAGCATTTTATTCAGGCGGCATGCCTCCTCATAATCCCAGGCATAAACCGCCTGCCTGCAAGGCGCATTAAAAACACAGGAGGCTCGACCTGCCAGTATTTTTCTGGCCTCCCCTTCCGGTCTTTTATCCTTTGTACTTTCCGGCAAACCGATGGGCATATCAATAAGCAGGCTATCGCTCCCGCCGTATTTTGTGCACAGCTCCTCCATGGTTTTAAAAACAGTCACCTCAAAAGACTCCGACGTAAGGCTTACCGCTAACCAGCCCTTTTTGCACCCATCCACTCCCACACAGAGGGGATCCTCTTTCCCGTGGGCAAGGCGTCCGAACAGGGATAAAAACTCCTTTTCCACATCGGCAAAGGCTCTTTGGGAAAAATTGTGCTCCATGTATATTGGGGGTTCCGAGGGGAAAATCCGTTCCTCCGCCAGTATTAAAAACTCGAAATACAGCATGGCGTTATCCACGGATTTTATTTCCAGCAGTTCCTCCTCCGTCAAGTCTCCAAGGCCGTACTTCCCGTAAATCATCCTCTGGAGCTTTTCCTCTATAACCAGGTATTCGGGCAATCTGGCTTTCACCGGCCGGGTAATGTCGGAGATATAGCTTTCACTGGCATCGTGTAGAAGACAGGCCAGCTGCACTCTTTTGGAATAGCCCCGTATTATGGCCTCGTGGCAGCAGTTTACCGCATGCTGCCCTACGGAATAAAAAAGCTTTAAATGGCCGTTGGCACGGGTCATCATGGACAGAGCGTGGGCGATATCCTCAATTTTGATATCCTCAGCAACAGGCTCCAGAGGATAAAAACGGGTTTTGGTATAGGTTAAAATATACCCCGACATGGTTCCTCCTTTTCGCAAATGTTCTTATTCATCCTTCCCCATGAAAACGGCCTTTTTAACAGGTTATTCCTATTGTACCCGGAAAAGAAAATCCTTTATTCACGGCTATTTACGGCATAAGCTCCCAAAGTGCTGCTTCCTTACCTTTGAGCCTTAACTGGCCTTTTTTCGTTTCCAATGCCAGCAGCCCTCCTGTTTCCACACTGCGAAGTCCGGTATGTTTCATATCCCCGGGAAGTATATCCTTAACAGGAACCTCCTGTTCCTCCTCCGAGAGGTTTAAGAAAAAGACGTACTGCTTCTCATCCCCTCCTTTTACAAGAACACCCCTAAGGAATTCCCCGCAGGGAAGGGAACGGCAGGCTTCGCTGAGGCTTTGGGTTTGTCCGTGGTCCTCTCCGGCAGTGGCCGCATAGCCCAAATCCAAAAGGGTGGCGCCGTCATTGGCTTCAAAGGCCTTGTCTTTAACGGCGGTTAATAATTCCTCGCAGGAAAGAAAACCCAGTGCATACGATTCCTCCTGAACGTTATTGTAAAAAAGCCCGATTTGCCTTTTCCCCGGCCTTTTCAGCCACAGGCCGTCGTCCCCGTAAATAAGAACCAGTCCCATAGCGTCATCCGCATTGGCCCACCTGGACAAAAGGGGCCGTGTCTCTTCTGCAGACATGGATAAAAGCGCTTCCTCCCCTCCTCCATAATAGAGGGTACGCCGGGTGTCATTAAAAAGGTCATTGGGAATTTGGAGATTAATCCCCTTCACCTCGCTGAAATAGCTTCGGTTAACAGCTCTTGCCCGGTGCAGAACAACCAGGGTGCGGTCGTCTGGAAGCGCGGCGCAGGCCAGCTCCTCCACAGCCACCTGCTCTTTGGCCTTTCCTTCCGATAAAAACACGTCGGAAAAGACGGCCATTTGTCCCCAGGTTACAAAGCCGCCGGAAAAGGACCTCTCCTCATGGCTTATAATCTCCCGCCAGTTGGTTTTTCCAAGGCCTTTAATCCTGCCCGCCAGGTTTTCCCGCCATTCCGCCATATCACTTGCCTTGAGGGGAACACAAAGTCCCTGGGGCTTCTGGGCTGCAAGCCAGGTCCAGGAAGCGCTTCTTTTTGCTCCTCTTGTAAAAACAGATCCGTGATAGCTGTCATGCCAGTCAAAGCAAGGAGCCTTTTCTTCTGCCGATGTGGTATGCTCCCCGCTCATGGATTCATCCTCCGCCCTTTCATTGTTAATGCCCTCACAAAGCTCCTGCCAGTAAAGGGCCATGGAAATGGCGGAGGCCCTGTCGCTTTCAAGACGGGTATAATAAATAGGCGATTTCTCATACAGCCCCTTCAGCCGTACGGACAAAAATTGACCGTCACCGCCGGCGGCAGCCTCCCTGGCAACAAGCTCCTTCCAGCTTCGAATAAAGTCCAGCGCTTTCTCATCCTTTAAATAGTCATATACAAAATACCACATGGGAAGGGCATAGTCCTGGCAGTAGCAGTAGCGTACCCGGGTATCTCCGCCTATGCGCAGAAGGCGTCCGTCAGGAAAGGTGCACTGTTTTATAAGCTGCCACAGGGGCTTTACGTTGTGATAAAGGGAGGGCGGGGGCTTTATCCCTTCCTTTTTGTATTTGAAGTGCAGCATGGCCGTATTGGAAAGGCAGATAACCATATAGCCCACATTCATGTAGCCGTGGTGATTAAGAGCCAGGCTTTCAAAAAAGTTATAGCCGGCATGCCACTGTGAAAGAGGCTTGCCTTCAATAATCCGGGAGGATTGGGCGTCTTCGGGAAGGCTAATGGCATTTAAAAGAAAGGCGGTTCCCTTCTCCCGGTATTGGGCTGCTCTTGGGGTATCGGAATACATAAGGGCCGTCCTGTGAAGCAGGGCGCCGTTCCATAGGTTGCTTTCGGGCTTGTTATCCTTTACAGGGCCTGCAACGATGGCGTAATAATCCATAAGCCAGTCGCATTCCGATACCAGCACCTTTTGAAGCAAGGCCTTATCCTCAGCGGTAAGGCAGTCCCAAAGGGCGTCCACTCCATGCATCATCCGTTCGGTGCCCAGAGCGCTTATCCAGGTATGGCCCCATTTTCTCCCGTCCATGCAGGTATGGCTTCCTTCAATATGGCTTTCAAGACAAAAGCGCAAAAGGCCCAGCGCCGTTTCTCTGAGCTCTGCCGCCTTGCCGTCTCCTTCATCGTTTTCTTTTGTTAACACGGCCATTACCGCATAGGCGGAAAAGCCTTTTTGCTGTGTCTGCATCCCCCATCCGTCATAGCCAGTCCCGTAGCAAATCAGACCGGGCCTTTGAGGGCATTTGTACAAATAACGCTGAGAGCTTAACACCCAGCTTTCCAGAAGCTCCTTGTAGCCTTCATAGACATTTCTCATTCAATACGCCTCCATAGTGCTTTATTAATGACTTTTACACTTATCCTCAAATTAATCTTAGGTCTTTAAGCAAGGAATGTCTTTGTAAAAAAGCAAACGGGGTTTGTCAAAAATAAACCGTTTGTCATATTAAATGCCGAAGTCTATAATGATGGCTAGAGAGGTGGACTTATGGAAATTATCAGGATGCCCTTTTCCCAAATAGCCCCTTGTCTCCGTTTCATTGACAGGGTACGGCTTTCCCCCTCCGTCCCGCCTGTGCTGAAAACCTGCTACGACAACCGCATACAGTATATTGCAGGAGGAAAAGGCGCCCTGGAAATAGCCGGAAGGCTTTATCCCTGCCAGGAGGGGGATCTGTTCTACTGGCCCCCGGCTACCCCTTACCGTGTGGAAAGGGATAAGGAGGACCCGGCAGTCATTATTCAGGTATGCTTTGATTTCGTGAAGGTCGGCCATCCCCCCATACCGCCCTTTGTCCGGCTGGATGCCTACAGGTCGGAGCTTGCGACTCAAAGAATACATTTTATAGGCAAGTCCCTTTTTAACGAGCCCTTTAAATTACAGAAGTTTTATGCCGGCGAGGATCTGCTCCAGGTCATGGTTCAGCAGCATGTTCAGCAACGCATTCACTATTCCGAGCTTTCCGACGGCCTTCTAAAGGCGCTTTTAATGCTCATAGCCCAAAGAGGCTCCCTGTCCGGGGAAAAAAAGAGCTCCCCTGAAACCGCGGACAGGCTTATAGCCTATATCCACAGTCATCTCGGGGAGCCCCTTGATAATATAAACCTGGGAAGGGCTCTTCATTTTCATCCCAATTCCGTCAACCGCATTATGGTTTCGGCAACTGGGGTATCCCTTCACCGGTATGTCCTCCGGGCTAAAATACATAAAGCCGCGGAGCTTCTTTCCACAGAAGGCCTTACCGTTACTGAAACGGCTCAGGCACTGGGTTTTTCGGATATCAGCCATTTTTCCCGCACCTTTAAGCGCTTGACAGGCAAAACGCCTTCTGCTGTCATTGAGCAGCTTTAGTCCGGGGATTATTGCTGATGTCCGGTTTCATCTGCCTTATGCCAGGCTTTAGTTCATTTTCTCACCGTTATCGATGTCCACCTGGCCTTCAAAGAAGTAGGCATTATTCATTTTGATAATCTCTCTGAAAAAGGTGATGGGCACATAGGTGGAGCCGTTTTTGGTTTCGGGTGCATTCCCCAGCTTAACCGTCTCCCCCTTGTCATTGACATAGCTGTCCTTAAACAGGGTAACGGCAATACCGTTATTCAGGGTAGCCTTTTTCAGGCTGTTATCCCAGGATACCTGGTGCCCCAGTGCTTCGGCCACAGCCCGCAGGGGAACCATAACCATCTGCTCCTCATTGAAATAGGGTTCGGGAGCATCTATAAATGCGCCGTTAACTGTGATCTTTACCGGGTAAGCGGTAACGCCTCCGTCAGTTTCCTCTCCGGAGGGAACGGGTTCATCCTGAGCATCCAGGACAACCACGGTAATGGGCGTGGTTTGAGCCGGCAGGCTTTTTGTAATAAAATCATACACAACCGCCAGGTTTTTATCGGTAAGCTCACCCTTATAGGTTTCTCCCGACTGAGTTACAACGGCGGTGGTGTCGGAAAGGTTCAGCTTGAGCATATTGTCGGAGCTGATGAGATTTTTGTCAAAGTGGTCCACCGACACATTGAGTGGATCTTCCAAATCCACCGCATAAACAGGCGGGGTGTACTGAGGCGGATAAATCATTATCATGGGCAAAGTGGCATCGTAGTAGCCTGTAAATTCAGCCCCCACTGCCAGCGGCTCATCGGTCAGCGCAAAGGCCTCCGGTGTAATCCTGAA
>JAFADM010000392.1 GCA_023424865.1 Bacillota bacterium
TTTGCAGGATACCTGCCGCCGGGACGGAATCACCATGCTCATCATTACCCATAACTCGGCTCTTGCCCCCATGGCAGACCGGGTAATTAAATTTAAGAGCGGCAAGGTCGTTAGTACCACCCAAAACACAGCGCCCATGCCCATCTCGGAAATTGAATGGTGAGCCTATGAAAGCAGAATACGGAAAAGACATTTTACGAAGCATAAAAAAAGGCGGTAAGCGTTTTTTATCACTTGTGGCCATCACGACTCTGGGCGTAACCATGATGACGTGCATTTATGCTGCCTGCAAGGATGTTTACTATTCGGCAGACAGGTTTTATGATGCTCAGAATCTTTTTGACATACGTATCCTGTCCACCCTGGGGCTGACGGATGAGGATGTTGCGGCGCTGGAGAAGGTAAACGGTGTAGAGGCGGCCGAGGGAAGCTATTCCGAATCCGTATATACCCTTGTGGATGGGATGCGGAAAACCGCTGAAATGACGGTGCTAAGCCAAAAGGGCCTGAATATGCCCTATGTGGTGGAAGGAAGGCTTCCAGACAAACCCGGAGAAATCGCCGTGACTCAGAATTATCTGAGTGCTTCCGGCAAGACTCTCGGTGAAACCTTAACCATTGAAGAGGATTTGGAGAAGGACGGAGCTGCCGATAACTCCGGGACTTCCGGCGAAGACGATGATACGGAGATATCTCTTGATGAAGCGGAATCCCCGAATTTTCTCAATACCACGTACACCATTACAGGAACAGTCATTGATCCCAAAAACATCAACAGCACGGAAGACGGTAAAACCTTTCGTTCCTCGGCAGCGGATGATTACAATTTTTACCTTATTGCTGAGGATGTGGACACCAAGGTTTATACATCGGTGTACCTGACCCTCGCCGGAGCGGCCGGGTTTGAATCCTATTCGGAGGAATATGATTCCGCTGTCGGGGCCGTTGTAAGTTCAATTGAAACCGTTATTATGAAGCAGCGGGAAAAGGCCCGGTATGACGCCGTGCTGTCCGAGGCAAAAGATAAAATTGACGATGCCCGCAGCGAGATGGAGGAAAAGTTCGCAGAGGCGGACGAAGAGCTAGAAGACGCGCAGACAGAGCTTGAGGAAGGCCGGCGTAAAATTCTCGACGGGGAAGAGGAGCTTACCGAAAAGGAAAAGGATGCGAAGCAAAAGTTTGCAAGCGCCCGTGATGAATTGGAAAGCGGCAAGGCACAGCTTAAATCTGCCCGGGAGGAATTGACTTCAAAGGAAACAGAACTGGAAGCAGGCTGGAAGGCTTTACAAGACGGGGAGCGGCAGCTGAGCCAGGGGCGGCAGAAGGCCGAAGCGGAGTTTGCCCAGGCCGATAGGCAATTTAGGGAGAAGCGGGAACAATTGGATGCTTCCACAGGTACTCTTTCCGCACAAGTGGAACAGTTGAAGGGCGTGTTTGGCGGCAATTGGCCCCAGACTCAGTTCGACGACCTTGCGGAAGCAGCTTCGGTACGGATGTATGAGCTTATTCTGGCGGATCCGTCCACCGAGCCCGATCCCGCCGCAGTTGGGTTAGCCACGGTGGAAGAACAAAACAAGCTTGCGGCAGCCATTTTGGCAAGCCAGTCTCCCGGTGCCGCAATGACTCAGGAATGCATTCAGGCAGCACTGGGCCTGGGCATGCTTAATGGAAGCAGACAGGCGCTGGACGTTAATGAAACGGCGTATAAGGCCCAAAAAGATGCCGCCTTGAAGGAGCTTTCTGAAAATGAAGCCGAGCTGGCGGAAAATAGGCTCCTGTTGGAAAACGCCCGGAAGCAGCTTGCCGAGGGAAAAGCCGAGCTTGAAAGACGCACTGCTCAATTGGCCGAGGGCGAAAAGGAGCTTGTGCTGAATGAAAAGGATGCCGGACTGCAATTTTCCGATGCCCGGCAGGAAATAG
This sequence comes from Bacillota bacterium, assembly GCA_023424865.1. The sequence continues at coordinate 1,921 of JAFADM010000392.1, forward strand.
AGGAAAACAGGACGAAGCTTGACGAAGGCGAGGAAACGCTTACTGAAAACCTGAAGGATTACCGTGAAAAAAGAGCGGATGCGGAGCAAAAGCTGGACGAGGCTTATGCCAAGCTGGACGATATTGACGCAGCTCAGTGGTATGTTCAGGACCGCAGCTCTCTGGAGAGCTACTCCGGCATGAAGAACGACATGTCCTCCATAGAGACGATTGGCAAGGTATTTCCCTTTATTTTCCTTATTGTGGCTATTCTCATAAGCCTTACCACCATGACCCGCATGGTGGAGGAAGAACGGGGCCTTATCGGCACCTATAAGGCACTTGGCCTCAGTGACTGGTCTATTACTATGAAATATCTGGTTTTCGCTTTGCTTGCCTGCCTGACAGGCGGAATCCTGGGGAATGTGCTGGGCTTTGCGATTCTTCCCGGATACCTGCTGGACATTCTTAAGGCGCTGTATACCCTTCCTTATTTTGTACTGAGGTTTGATGCCCTGTACGGTTTAGGGGGTGTCCTGCTTTTCGTTGCAGCCATTGCGGGCGCCACGGTTCATGCCTGCCGGAGCGAGCTACGGCACATGCCGGCCTCATTGATGCGGCCAAAAGCTCCCAGAGCGGGTTCCCGGATTTTTCTGGAGCGCATTCCCCTTATATGGAACAATCTTAAGTTTTTGAACAAGGTGACCGCCCGGAACCTGTTCCGCTATAAAAAGCGCTTGTTTATGACCATTATCGGCATCATGGGCTGCACAACCCTTGTGTTTGTGGGCTTTGCCATCCGGGATTCGGTAAGGGATCTGCTTCCCAAGCAATACGAGGGTATTTACAAATACGATCTTATGCTGGTTGCCATGCCGGATGACAATGATAAGCTGACAGAGCTTATGGACAATGAGGAAAATGTGACGGATTACCTCAACGTGCAAATAGAAAATGTGGATGTTATCAACGCCGGGGGAGAATCCTCAGGGGTACAGCTCATGGTCATTCCAGACGGCCATTCCCTGGAGGATTATATCCAATTGCCGGACAGAAACGGAGTACCTCTTTCCCTGGGGGAGGACGGCATCCTTATCACCCAAAACGCCGCAGAGCTTCTCGGGCTTAATCCCGGCGACAGCGTGACCCTGCAAAACCTGAAGCTTGAACGCCGCGAGACGGCGGTAACGGATATTGTCCGGAACTATTTGGGCAACTGTGTTTATATGACCGAGGCCCAATATGAGGCACTGTTCGGCGGCTATTCACCCAACGGCGCTCTTGCCCGGCTTTCGGATACCCTCACCGACCATGGCGCTTATGCCCAGGACTTGCTGGACCATGATTTTCTGGTGACCTCCCTGAGTATTCAGACTCAAAAGGTGGATTTTGCCAAGAATTTCACAATACTCAATGCGGTTATTTACCTGTTGATTGTCCTGGCGGCAGGGCTGGCGTTTGTGGTGCTGTTCACCCTATCAAATACCAATATCTCCGAAAGGGTGCGCGAGCTGGCCACAATCAAGGTTCTGGGCTTCTATGACCGGGAGGTTTACACCTATGTGAACAAGGAAATGCTCATCTTTACCGCAATGGGGGTATTGGCCGGTCTCCCGGCCGGACGCGCGGTGAGCGAACTGCTGACCACGGTGCTTAAAATGCCCTCCATTTATTTCGCGGTTTATATCCATCCTCTGAGCTATCTTATCTCCGGTTTGATTTCCTTTGGCTTTGCCCTGATTGTAAGCTTTATGACCAAGCGCACCCTTGACAGGATCAATATGGTGGAGGCGCTTAAAAGCGTGGAATAGCTTAATCCAGCTCAAATGCGCCTGTATAAAGCTGATAATACCGGCCCTTTTCAGTGATGAGCTGATCGTGGCTTCCCCGTTCAATGATGCGCCCGTGGTCCAGAACCATGATTACATCGGCATTTTGAACGGTGGAGAGCCTGTGGGCAATGACAAACACAGTCCTGCCCTTCATAAGCTGATCCATGCCTTTTTGAACAATGGCTTCGGTTCGGGTGTCAATGGAGGAGGTGGCCTCATCCAGTATCATGACGGGAGGATCCGCAACAGCAGCTCTTGCAATGGAAAGAAGCTGGCGCTGGCCCTGTGAAAGGCCGCTGCCGTCACCCTCCAGCACTGTGTTGTAGCCCTGGGGCAGCATGCGGATAAAACCGTCGGCATTGGCAAGCCTTGCGGCAGTGATGCACTCGTCATCCGTTGCATCCGGCTTGGCATAGCGGATATTGTCCATTACGGTTCCCGTAAACAGATTGACATCCTGCAGAACCACGCCAAGGGAGCGGCGGAGATCCGCCTTCTTAATCTTGTTGATATTTATGCCGTCATACCGGATTTTTCCGTCCGCAATATCATAAAAGCGGTTGATAAGGTTTGTGATGGTGGTTTTGCCTGCACCCGTAGCTCCAACAAAAGCTACCTTCTGACCGGGCATGGCGTAGAGGGTGATATTATGGAGAACGGTCTTGTTTTCCACATAGCCAAAGTCCACGTCAAAAAAGCGAATTTCACCCTTAAGAGGAGTATAGGTAACGGTGCCGTCGCCATGGGGATGCTTCCAGGCCCAGGTTTCGGTCCGTTCCTCACATTCCTTTATTTCGCCCATTTCGTATTTTGCGTTAACAAGGGTAACATAGCCCGCATCTTCCTCGCTTTGCTCATCCATAAGCTCAAAAATACGGGATGCTCCTGCCAGGGCCATAATCACCAGATTGAACTGCATGGAAATTTGGCCGATGGGGTTGACAAAGCCTCTGGACAGTGTCAGAAAGGAGACAATGGTACCAATGGTAAGCTCGTTGATGCCTGTGAGACTGAGGTTTTTTAACCCGGCAATACCCGCCGCACCGCCCATAACGGCCAGCAGCACATAGAGCAGAAAGCCCATATTGTTTACAATCGGCATCATAATATTGCCGTATTTGCCGGCTTCGGTGGCGCTGGCGCAAAGCTCCTCATTCTTTATATCAAAGTCCTTTTGAGCCTGTTCTTCATGGCAGAAAACCTTAACCACCTTTTGTCCGTTGATCATTTCTTCAATAAAGCCGTTCACCTGGCCCAGACTCTGCTGCTGCTTTATGAAAAAGACGCTGCTGTTTCCCACAAGTGCCTTCAATACCCTGAGCAGGATAAAGACAAACACCACGACAAAAGCGGTAAGGCCCACGCTTAAATAAAGCATGGAAAAAAAGGCGGACGCTACCATCATAATGGAAGCAAACATCTGGGGAAGGCTCTGGGAGATGGCCTGGCGCAGAGTATCCGTGTCATTGGTAAACCGGCTCATCAAATCGCCGTGGGTATGGGTGTCAAAGTAGCGTATGGGAAGGGTCTGCATATGGGAAAACATTTTATCACGTATTCTTTTCAGCGTTCCTTCCCCAATGACGGTCATCATACGGTTATAGAAGAGGGTTGACAGGATACCCACCAGATAAACCACACCGATAACCGAAATCGCCTTAAAAAGCTCCGTGTACACAGGGTTAGTCTGGCCAACCATAGGGAGGATGTAGTCATCGATAAGAATCCTCAAAAACAGGGAGGAGGAGGCACCTGCTATAGCGCTTACTACGATTAAGGCAATTACAAGTATAAGCAGCCCTTTAAAGTCCGTCATATAGCTCAAAAGACGCTTGATGGTGCCCGGCTTGAAGCGCTTCATAGGAGGCTTCCCGCCCACAGGCCCTTTGCCCTGGCTGCCCTGGGGCATGCTTGCGGTGTTTTCCTTTCCACTGTTATGACTCTTTGCATTAGCTGCGGACGGCTGCTTGCTCACTAAGAACACCTCCTTTGTTTTGGGATTCATACACTTCACGATAAATGGAACTGGTTTTTAGTAGCTCGTCATGGGTGCCCATGGCATTAATTGCGCCGTCATCCAGAACGATAATTTTATCCGCGTCCTGAACCGAGGAAACCCTTTGGGCGATAATGATTTTAGTTGTTTCAGGCATAAATTGCTTCAAACCTTTACGTATTAATTCGTCCGTTTTGGTATCCACCGCGCTGGTGGAATCGTCCAGAATGAGAATTTTTGGCTTTTTCAGCAGGGCACGGGCTATGCAGAGACGCTGCCTCTGACCGCCGGAAACATTGGTGCCTCCCTGCTCAATATGTGTGTCGTAGCCGTCGGAAAATTCCTCGATAAAGCTGTCGGCCTGTGCCAGTCGGCAGGCATGAGCCATTTCTTCATCGGTGGCGTTTTCGTTGCCCCAACGAAGGTTTTCTTTAATGGTACCCGAGAAAAGAACGTTTTTCTGAAGAACCATGGCTACCTGATTGCGAAGGGCTTCAATGTCGTAATCACGCACATCCACGCCGCCAACAGTTACCTTTCCCGCGACGGTGTCATAAAGCCGGGGGATAAGCTGAACGAGACTGGATTTGGAGGAGCCGGTCCCTCCGAGAATGCCCACCGTTTCACCGGAGGCAATGGCAAAATCAATGCTCTTAAGTACAGGCTTTTCCGATTTGGCGGCGTAGGCAAAGGTAACATCCTCAAAGGTGATGGAACCGTTCTCAACCCCATGCACCGGGTTGGAGCCGTTTTTAAGGTCGCTTTCCTCGTTGAGAACCTCCACAATACGTTCGGCGGAAGCCCGGGAAATGATAATCATGACAAAAACCATGGAAAGCATCATAAGGCTCATGAGGATTTGCATGGTATAGGTAATGAGGCTGGCCAGCTCACCGGTGGTGAGGCCCAGTGCGGGATTGTTGCCGCTCTGGATAATTTCCTTTGCGCCAAACCAGGAAAGCATCAGCATGCTGGCATAGAGGCAAACCTGCATGAGAGGCATATTATAGGCAAGCTTTTTCCCTGCCTTGGAGAAATCCTGGAAAATGAATTTTGAAATCCCCTGGAATTTATGAATCTCATGATCCTCCCGGTTAAAGGATTTCACAACACGTATGCCCCGGAGGTCTTCCTGAACCACATTGTTCAGCTTGTCATAGGTCTTGAACACCCGTACGAAAACGGGATGCACGCTTGTAATGATATACCACAGGCCCACACCCAAAACCGGAATGACAATGAGAAAGATGAGGGACATCCTGACGCTGATTCTCATGGAGAACAAAAGCGCAAAAAGAATCATAACAGGAGAGCGCACAGCCAGACGAACCAGCATCTGAAAAGCATTCTGGACATTGGTAACGTCGGTGGTAAGGCGGGTTATAATACTTGCGCTGGAGAACTTGTCTATATTGGAAAAAGAAAAATTCTGAACATTATGGAACATATCCTTGCGCAGATTTTTTGCAAAACCCGCAGAGGCGATGGCAGCGCTGCGCCCGGACAGGAATCCCATGTACATTGAAATAAGGGCAAGAACAACCAGAGCCAGGCCGGCCCAAAGAATATAGGTCATATTATTCTGGTTTATGCCGTAATCAATTAATCCTGCCATTATTGTAGGAATAACAATTTCAATTATGGATTCGATGGTCACGTAGACCGGCGCAAGAAGCGTATGCTTTTTATATTCTCTTATACATGACATTAGCTTTCTTATCATACAATTTCCTTTCGGTCCTTTGGAGTAAACTGATAAAAGGGACTTTTTTAAAGCTTTTAGTAACCGGATATGTTGTTCTTCATTCTTTCAATATAGGAATGCAGAGTTTTAAGCTCTTCCGCTGAAAACCCCTTTACGAGGTTCTGATTCATTTTCTCCGCATCCTCCCGCATCAACTCCTCAATTTTCCAGGCTTTTTCCGTGAGCACAATTTTTTTAAGCCGGGCATCCTGTGAAACGGCCTGTCTTTCGATCAAGCCCTTCTTCTCCATTAAACGAAGCACCTTGGACGTGGTGGAGCGATTGACTGCGAAAAACTCCTCCAAATCCTTTTGGTAGATATCCCGGTCTGCATTTTTAGCAAGATAGCTTATAATCCAGCCGTTATTGCCGGTGATGGTCTCTATTTCTTTTTTATGGGTGGCAACTTCAAAGTACCGCCGGATAAGATGGTTAAGTGTTCTTAGCTCCCATCCGACCCATAATTTTTCCATAACACACGTCCTTTCAACGGCTTAATTAAGAAAGAATATTATACGGCAAACCGTTAAAAGCCTAATTGTTCGACAGGAAACAGTTTGCCATGCAACATTTTACTCGGAAATTTTTTTTCAGTCAATAGTCAATTTTAACGAAACTTGCTTCTCTTTAACACCAACAAAAGGTCTGAGTTAAAGTGTGATTTTAGCCAAAATAAAAAAATCTGACCGGACAAAATAATATTGCACCTTAACGCTGCCGGTTCCGGATTTATAATAAAAGATAGCCCGAAACGCGATATCTGTTTTGTGTTATGATAAGGAAACAGGAGCCCGTCACTTAATCCGGGAATGGGAGGAAGGAATGAAACGGATTGTCGCCGGTGTATCAAACTTAAGCATCCTCTGGAAATTTACCTTTATCTACTTTCTTTTAATTGTTGTACCCTTGGCGGTAGTCCAGGTAAACGGGTACAAGAAATCCGTCGATTCCATCCGAGAACAGAATTTTAATATTCTGGCTCAGACTCTGTCCCAAATAAAGCAAAATGTACTTTATATGGTAAAGAACTGTGAATATGCATCGGACATTCTAAGCTATGACGAGCAAATCCAGGGCTTCCTGGGAAACCCGTTTGATACACTGGAATATCTGGAATACGATGTGGAGGAAAAGCTCAGCAAGATAAGCCAGGTGGGTTCCCAGCACTTCAGCCTCTATTTTTACACGGCAAACACAACCATACCCGAGATGGATAATGTGATCTATGCCCTGGAACGCATAGAGAACAAGGACTACTACCGTGAGCTTGAAGCGCTTGCCGGAAACAGCATGTGGGGCGGTATAAGGCAAAGGGAGTACTATTACGGCAACGAAATCAGAAGAGCGGATAAGAGTTTGTACCTGCCCTTGTATACAAAAATCAAATCCCTTGTTGTGAATAACAAGGTATTGGGAATACTGGAGATTGATTTGCCCCTGGATGAAATTATGAGCTCCTTCGCCCATGTTGAAATAGGTGCAAACGGCTATTTGGCCGTTCTGGACAAGACCGGCGCCATGGTATACAACGGCGGTGATTTTGATTTCAGAGCTCTCCTTTCAAAGGAAAGCCTGGTTGAGGATACGGGAATAACTTTTTTTGAATACGAGGGCAGGCGCTGTCATGTGGTTTATGATACGGTGGACGACACGGGCCTTAAATTGTTAGCCGTTATTACAGAGGATGAGTTTGTAGAACAGATTTCATCCTATAAGCTGTCTCTTAACGCCATTCTCGTGCTTGGCGGTTTTTTTGCCTTTTTTGTCACTTATCTTGTGACCCGATACCTGTTTAAAAGGATTACCGTTTTGCTGGAGATGATGAAGCGTGTGGAAAAAGGGGATTTTGACACACGGGTTGAAGAAAAACGGCAGGATGAAATCGGCAAATTAGCCCATGGCTTTAACAACATGACTGAAAAGCTGGAGGAAATTCTGCTCCAGCTTATTGAAAAGGAAACCGCACAGTGGGAAGCGGAGCTAAGGGCTCTGCAGGCCCAGATAACCCCCCATTTTCTTTATAACACACTGGAAAGCCTTAAAATGGAATGTGAAATAAACGGGCAGTATGAAATAGCCGACGCCCTAACTTCACTGGGCAACCTCTTCCGGTATAATATCAAATGGGACAGCCGCCTTGTTACACTAAGCCAGGAAATGGATCATGTTCGCAATTACATTACGGTCATGAAAATAAGGTACGGAGATCAGATTGAGTTTACGTCCCATATCCCCGAAGGGGGCATGGGACTCACCGTTCCCAAAATGATCCTGCAGCCTGTTGTGGAAAACTGCTTTTACCATTCCTACAGCCCAGGGGAAGAACTTTTCCGGATAGAAATCCAGGCTCAAATCCTTGAAAACACCGTTACGCTGCTTATTAGGGACAACGGTCCGGGTATAGAGGAAAAAAGGCTTTATGACATTAATACCTTGCTGCATGAGAGGGGCAGGCACAGGGAGGAGAAGGTGTCTTCGCTTACGGCACAAAGCGGAGGAATCGGCCTGGCCAACGTTAACAGGCGTATTAAGATGCAGTTTGGAGAAAGCTATGGCGTAAGCCTCAAAAGTGAGCCAGGCCAGGGTACGGAAGTAAGGCTGACCCTGCCCGCCGTTAAGTTTCAAAATTAGGGCAAGGGGGAATTTGGAGCATGTATAAGCTTTTGATTGTCGATGATGAAATAAGAATTCGAAACGGCATAAAAACCATGATAGAAAACGGCATGGCTATGGCTTTTCAATTCCTTTTTGCAAAAACAGGCAGGGAAGGCCTGGAAATAATAAGGTCCGGAGATATTCATCTTGTTATCACCGATATAAGAATGCCGGATATGGACGGATTGGATATGATTGAACAAATTTGTGAAACAGTGGCCAATCCGCCTGTTTTTATGATCATCAGCGGCTACGACAATTTCCAGTATGCCAGAAAAGCCATGAAATACGGAGTAAAGGAATATCTGTTAAAGCCTGTGGGGAGGGAGGAGCTTCTGAATTCCCTCAGACGTTCCGTGAACTATCTGGAACAGGAAAAACGAAAAAACGAACAGGAAATTGGGCAGATCCGGGAGCGTATCCAAAGCCGGAACATACTTAAGGAGAGCTACCTGAAAGGCCTTGCGGAAAATGGCTCATCCAGTGACGCCCAGGTAGAGAAGGATCTGGCTTCAGTAGGGATTCGTTTTACCGGTAACTTCTTTAAGGCGGTACTGATTGATTTTAAGTATAACAGCAGGGAGTACTATGAAAGCTTTGACGAGCTGGACCTGTTTGCTGTTAAAAATATTGCGGAGGAGCTTTCAGGAGAGCACCTGGAACGGGTTTGGACCTTTTACAGCAGCCGCAATAAGCTGGTTTTGCTTATTAATTACGATGAGCCGGATAAGCATGCCGACGACCGAATCAGGACTCTCCACAGCATGATTGAGGATAACTTAAGAAAGCACCTGAATATAGAGGTTTTTACAACGGTCTCCTGCTTCGTCTCCGGTATTAAGGAAATAAAGAGCGCCTTTACGGATGTATGCCGGTGTAATAAAAACAAAATAATCCCACGGCGGGAAGCCATTCTTTTCTGCAATTCCCAAAAAGCGGCTCATGAAAAGGACGATCCTGTTCAACTCTTGTATACTCCGGCCTTCAAGAATATTGCGGGCGAGGCGGAGCTGCTGAACCAGTCCAATGTGATCCAGCGGGTGGACAGGCTTTTTGTGGAAATGGATTTTGGCAGAAGAGACATCTCCGTTATAGAGGATTTTTATATTAAGTTCTGCAGCTATATGTACTACCATTTTGTAAGTAAATCCCAGGAATTTTACGCTTATTTTAAAGCCGGGGACAATGGCTTTCCGGAATTTGATTGCTTTTGGGACTTAAGTCAGCTTTGCCTTTATTTGAAGCGTTATTTAATGGGTATTTGCGATTTTATCACTGTGCTGAAAAACGGCACCCCCTCCGGAAGTATAGCGGAACGAATGATCGATTATGTCAATAAAAACTATGACAGGGACATTAACCTCAATACGGTTGCCGACCACATGGGGAAAAGCAACAGCTATCTGAGCGTTTTGTTTAAAAAGGAAACAGGCAAAAACTTTATAACCTTTTTGGCGGATATCCGTATTCAGAAAGCCAGGGAGCTTTTAAGCCGTACAGACATGAAAATAAGCGACATTGCCAGCCATACGGGCTACATTAATGAAAAATACTTCTTCTCCGTTTTTAAGAAGCATGTGGGCGTCTCGCCTCAGCAATACAGGGACTCAGCCCAGTAACCGGTTCCCACCACAAAAAAACTGACCGTATACAAAAAGTTCAAACCTTTTCCATACTTTCCGCGCTGCTATAATGTGTGCATAAGCTAAATGGGCATTGAAAAAACATTTAAAGACGCAGCATTTCGGAAAGGAATGAACATTTTGACGGGAGAATTGTCGGACAAGCGCTTAAAGCAGCCCCCAGCCATGAAGAAGTCCATCCTGAAACGGTTTACATCCCAATTGTATGTCCAGGCCATGGTTATACCGGGTATCCTTTGGATGATTATCTTTTGCTACATCCCTATTTACGGACTTATTATCGCTTTTAAGGAATTCAATATTGTTAAAGGGATTCTGGAGAGTCCCTGGGTAGGATTTGCACACTTTAAGGAGTTTCTGGGAAGCGGCAATCTCCCTCTTCTCCTTCGCAATACCCTGGGATTAAGCTTTTTGAACCTGTTGCTGGGCTTTCCTCTTCCCATTATTTTCGCCCTGTTTCTCAATGAGCTGAAATTCAATAAATTTAAAAAAATCGTGCAGACAGCCTCGTACCTGCCCCATTTTATATCCTGGGTTATTATAGGAGGCATGTTTTTAAACTGGCTTTCAGTGGAAGGCCTCATCAATGAGCTGTTGGTTAAAACAGGCCTTATGGCTGAGCCAAAGCTTTTTATGACGGAACCCCTCTGGTCCTGGATTGTTCTTATCGGTACGAATATCTGGAAATCCTTCGGGTGGAATTCGGTCATTTTTCTGGCGGCCATATCCAGTGTGGATCAGGGCATGTATGAAGCGGCCGTCATTGACGGAGCCAACCGGCTGCAGAGAATGTGGTACATCACCTTTCCCGCCATTCAGGCCACGGTGGCTATTATGTTCATCATAAATATGAGCACCGTATTAAACAGTAATTTTGACCAGATTATTATTATGAGGAACTCTATCATCCGGGATTATGTGGATGTTATTGATACCTACACCTACGATATTGGTCTGGGTATGGGCAGGTATTCTTACGCTTCCGCCGTCGGCCTGCTCAAATCCTTTATTGCCCTGGTGCTCCTGTGGGTCAGCAACAGCGTATCGAAGAAGCTTACCAATCAGCAGCTTTTTTAAGGAAGGAAATACCATGAAGCTTAATCGGAATAAAGCCGGAGAGAATATCTTTGACGGCATTAATATTATTGTAATGGGCCTTCTGGCACTGGCAGCCATTTATCCCTTCTGGTACGTGCTGGTTGTTTCCTTCAATCAGGGGAATGATACCATAAGAGGCGGAATCTATGTGTGGCCCAGAATTTTTACTCTTGAGAATTACCAGGCTGTCTTCACCTCGGGAGCCATTCTAAGCAGTTTTCGGATAACCGTGGCAAGAACGTTTCTGGGAACATTAATCAGTGTGTTCTTTACAGCCATGGTAGCCTACGGCCTTGCCAAAAAGGAGCTGGTTTTCCGAAAACTCTATATTGTCATGGGCACCATCACCATGTTCTTTGGAGGGGGACTCATTCCCACCTACATTCTCATTGCCAAATGGCTCAGGCTTCAGGACAATTTTCTGGTTTATATCATACCAACCATGTTTACTTTCTGGAATGTGGTTATCTTTCAGGGCTTTTTCAGAGAGATACCTGAATCTCTGGAGGAGTCGGCAAAAATTGACGGCGCCAACGAGTTTTACATTTTTTATAAAATCATTGTTCCCGTGGCTAAGCCCGCCCTTGCTACCATGGCTCTCTTTAACGGTGTGGCTCAATGGAATGCCTGGTTTGACTCCTATCTTTACACAAATTCGGAAAAGCTTCAGACTCTGCAGCTTTACCTTTATAAAACCATAACCCAGTTTTCCGACGGAGGTGCGGATGCATTCAGAGCCAGCCTGGGCTCCCGGGCCGATGCCTCCATTACCGCGCTTTCCGTTCAGTGCGCAACGATTATTGTCGCCATTGCACCCATTATCTTTATTTATCCGTTTCTTCAGAAATACTTTACCAAGGGGCTCATCATGGGGGCTGTAAAAGGATAGTCAGCCACGGCTTTTAGTTTTGGCGCAGCAAATCCGCCTCACCGGCGAAGGTTTGCCGTAAGCCTTACTGAAAACCATGGTAAGATAAAAATAGAAGGGGGATATTTTATGTCTCGAAAAAGGTCAAAATACCTGAGCATGATGCTCGCACTGAGCCTTTTTACCTCTGCTGCAGCAGGCTGCGGAACGGAAAGCGGCTCAACGGGAGAAACAACGCCGCCGAGTCAGCCCACTGCTTCGGCATCCGGAGGTCAGGGGGAGCCTGACAAATCTCCGATTACCTTTTCCATGTATATACCGTATAAGTGGTATGATCACAAATGGGATACGGATATTGCAAAGTACATTACGGAGCAGACCGGTGTTACCATGGATTTTCAGATTGCGCCGGTGGACAACGGCTATGAAAAGCTGGATATGATGATTGCGTCCGCCTCCTTGCCGGACATGGTTCTGGTGGATCTTGGAAATCCCACACGGACCAAGCTGGAACAGGGCGGGCTGGTTGTCAGCATTGACGAGCTTTGCGAAAAGGGAGGATCCGACGAGCTGAAAAAGAACATTGGCGATTTTTCTCTCAACTGGTTTAAAACAGACGACGGCAACACCTATGTCATCCCCAACTTTGTGGCTACACCCGAAATGATGAAAACGGGTGAGGGCATTGAAAGCAATTACGTTTACGGTGTGAGAGAGGATATGTACAAGGCTGTGGGAAGTCCCGATACCTCTACCCCGGAAGGCTTTATTCAGATGCTCAAGGATGTTAAGGAAAAATTCCCTGAGGTTGACGGAAAATCCTTGATTCCTTTCCTTTTCACAGATCCGGGCAAGTGGTCGGAGCCTTTTGACGGTACCATTGCAGGCGGTTTCAATGCTTCCTATCTCCCCGCAGAGGAAGATTATCTTAATGCCTTCCGTCCTGTCTTCGTAACGGAAAATTTCAAGGAAGCCTGCAAATTTGTGAATACCCTTGTAAGGGAAGGGCTTGCTCCCAAGGAGTATTATACCTATAAGCCCGAGCAGATAAAAGAGCTGAAGGTTCAGGGAAGGGTCTTCTGTATTGCAGGCCACAGCGCCGGCGATACCTTTACGGCGGTTAATGATTATGTAAATGCCAATCCTGAAGCCCGTTATGTTCCCATCGAATATCCCAGAAACAGCAAGGGTGAGGAGCCCAGACTTGTTCCCTCCAATGTGGGTACGGGTTGGAATGCCTGCCTTGTTACAACAAAATGCAAGGATATAAAAAGAGCCGCCCAATTCCTGACCTATACCACCTCTGAGGCAGGGGATACCGCGGTGAACTGGGGTGTGGAAGGCGTTCACTATACGGGTATCGGTGAAGACGGCGTGCCCGTATACAAACAGGAAGTTCTGGATGCAAGAGCAAATGACTATGCCAAGGTCTTTCAAAATCAAATGGGCTTTGACTCGCTTTGGCTGTTCGGCACATCCTTTGCAAAGTTTAACCAGCTTGCCGTTGCCACCAGAGACGACGCTCAAAAGCAAAGGTATGAAATGTCCAACAAGTATGCCGTGCTGGATGTGTGGTTCAACGACAACAATCTAAAGCCGGACGCCACTTCCCCTGAAGGGCTTTTGTACCAGAAGCTTTCACAGGATATCAAGGCAAGAGCGCTCCCCAAAATACTTCTGGCCAACACGGATGAGGAATTTGAAAAGGAATGGAATAACATGGTTGAAAAAATCAATTCCGAACCCGGTTTGCAGGCTGCTTACGATAAGGTTATGGAAATCGCCAACGAAAACTACAACCGGATTAACGGACAATAAGGTGAACGGTTAAAATTAAAAGCTCTCCCTGCCGCTGCCGCAAGAGCGGTGACAACAGGGAGAGCTTTTTGCCTGCCTCGTCCTTCCTATTAGGATTTAGAGGCTTTGTAAAGCATTTCTTGACAAAAAAATGACTACTGGATATAATTTAAGCGACCGTTATTATTAAAATGGTCGCTTAAACATAAATACAGCTAACGGGAGGAACTATGTCCCCTAAACTTTTTGATCTGAAGGAAAGGGAAGAAGTAAGAATAAAAATGCTGGATGCCGGGTTCCAGCTCATAAAGGAGCATGGAATGACCCACGCCTCCGTTGATAAAATCACAAAGGCAGTGGGGCTGGGAAAAAGCACCTTCTATAATTTTTTCCCTTCCAAAGAGATGTTTGTTTATGAAATTATGCAGTATCAGCGGGACCGTTCAAAAAAGCTTTTTATGGATACCCTGGGAGAGCGGGATAAGCTGACGGTCTCCGAGGCCAAAGCGTTTATGAAAAGAATTATTTTCAGCGAGGACAGCATTTATCAATACCTAACCGCCCAGGAGGAAAGCAAGCTAATGGCGGCTCTTCCCACCGAGTACCGCCTGAATCCCGAAACGGAAGCCCAGGTGATGACCCGCCTTATGGGGCATATCGAGGGTGTGAGGGAGGATGTGGATATGAAGGTGGTGGCCAATCTTGTAAAGATTATGGCCATTGCCATGTTCAATCAGGACGCGCTTCACAGGGACGCCCTGGAGAAGACGCTTAACCATATTTATGAGCTTTTGTTCTCCTGTATTTTCAAAGAAAGCGCTCTTTAAAGTGCTTTTTTTTGCACCTTTAGTTAGAAAAAGCTAACACTAATTTGCTTTTACAGCTATGAATGACAGATGGAAAAGGCTAAAAAGTCTATTAATCAGGAAAATGAAGGGAGAAATCAAAATGGAAAAAAGCAGTAAGGCAGCAAAAGCCAAATCAGGCATACCACGGCTTTTGGAGCTTGCGGGCCGTAAGAAAAACAAGCTCCTTTTGGCATGCGTGCTGGCTGTTATCTCATCAGCAGCACGCATCGTACCTTTTTTTACAATCTACGGGGTAATCCATGAGCTTCTGAACCACTATACCCAAGCTTCGGCATTGGCTATGAGCCGGATTTACAGCCTGGTTCTGTATACCTTTGCCGCAGCCCTTGTTTATGGGATTTGCGGCTTCTGCTCCTCGGCTCTGGCTCACAGCTCCGCCTATGAAATCATCCATGAGCTGCGCCTTAAGCTTATGGAAAAGCTGGGGCGCATTTCGTCGGGCTTTTTTACCGGAACCACCCAGGGAGCCATTAAAAAAGTCATTTCCGACGATGCGGAGCAAATCGAGGTTTTCATTGCCCACCATATTGCTGATATCGCTGCAGCCATAGCCACACCGGTTTTTACCCTGATCTATCTTTTTGCCATGGACTGGCGGCTGGCCCTTGTTACTCTGTTTCCCATACTTTGCTCCATCCTTCTCTTAGGCGGCGGGCTTAAAAATCCCAAAGGCGCCCAGACACAGGTTGATATGCATAATGCAAAGGAAAAAATGGAGGGAACGATTGTAGAGTATATCCACGGAATGCCTGTTGTAAAGGTGTTCAACCGAACGCTTAGCGCCTTTAAAAGGTTTAAGGATGATGTTTCCTCCTATGTGAAAACGGTGGAGGATACCGCGCACTTTTTCGCACCTGGTATTGGAGCCTATTACGCTTTTTTTGGAGCACAGCTTTTGTTTTTGCTTCCTGCGGGAATTCTCATCGCAGTGAATGCCGCCTCGTACATAGAAGCTTTACCGGTGCTGCTTTTGTTTTTCCTGGTGGGAGGAGGCCTTAAGGAGCCACTGGAAAATATGATGCAGATGGTGATCCATAGCAAGAGAATAGCCGAGGGGGTGGCCCGCATTGACCGAATTCTCCTCCAGCCCGAGCAGGGAGAAGAGGGCGAAGGACAGCCGAAGGATTACAGCATTACCTTTGAACGGGTTTCCTTCTCCTATAATGATGACGGTTCTCAGGCTCTTGAAAAGGTAAGCTTTCATCTTGAGGAGGGAACCATAAATGGCCTGGTTGGTCCCTCGGGAGGGGGTAAATCCACCTTGGCCCAGCTTTTGCTGCGGTTTTATGAGCCGGGAGAGGGAAGCATAAAAATCGGCGGAACAGATATTCGGGATATTCCGCCCCACAGGCTTATGACATTGGTTTCCTACGTGTTTCAGGATTCCTTTCTCTTTCATGACACCGTAGAAAACAATATCCGCATGGGCAATTTGGAAGCGTCCCGTGACGCGGTAATGAAAGCGGCCGGGGACGCAGGCGTGCATGAGGTTATCATGGCGCTGCCAAAGGGCTACGATACGGTGATCGGCGAAGCGGACGCCTATCTCTCCGGCGGGGAAAAGCAGCGTATTGCCATAGCCCGGGTTTTTCTCAAGGATACGCCCATCGTCATTCTGGATGAGGCCACAGCTTATGCGGATGCTGAAAATGAAGCCAGAATACAGCAGGCCTTTGCAAGGCTTGCAAAAAATAAAACCGTTTTGATTATTGCCCACCGGCTCCGTACGGTTGAAAACGCCAGCAGGATATTAGTCCTCAATAACGGTGAGCTTACGGGTGTGGGAAAGCATAATGAGCTTATGGCGCATTGCCCCCTCTACAGGGACATGGTGGCGGCCAACGAGCGGCGGGACCGCTGGACCGTAAGGAAGGGAGAGGCTACGGCATGAAAAACTTTAGAACCTGGTTTAATACCATAACCTTCGGCGAAACAAAAAAATACCTTCGTTTGACAATTTGGAATTTTCTGGATAGCTTTGTGGTGAGTATTCCCTATGGGGTGATGCTTTTGGCCATCTACCTTTTACTCCTTCCTCTGGCAGAGCCGGGAGCCCCCCTGCCTCAGAACCGCCTGTGGATTCTGTGCGGCGTGCTTTTGGCCCAAACTGCAGCCTATTACTTTATTCGGCGAAAAACCTATGTTGATATTTGCGTGGGTTTTGCGGGAACAAGCAAAAAGGCAAGGCTCTCCATGGGCGAGCATCTGCGCCGTTTGTCCATGGGCTTTTTCGGGCGCCGGGATGCAGGGGATCTGTCCACAGTGCTGCTTCGCGACTATACCGAGGTGGAGAATCTGGCATCCGGGCTTATTCCCCAGATTTCCGTTATTTTCGTAAGGCTGGCCCTTGCCCTTATCGTATTGTCGGCCTTTGACTTTCGCATGATGCTGGCGGTTATTTCGGTTATCCCTCTGGCGCTGCCCTTTGCGTTCATAAGCTACAAAAACATGGGCAGGGTAAGCGGTGAGCTTCTGGCTGCCCAGCAGCAATCGGCGTCGGATATTCTGGAATATGTGGGGGGCATACAAACCCTCAAGGCCTTCAATCAGGCGGGCAGGCATTTTGAACGGCTGAGACAGTCCTTTGGCAGGCAATACAGGCATTCGGTGGGAATGGAGCTGGCGTCAGCCCCGGTGGGTATGATCGGGCGGTTTGTGTTAAGCTGCGGTATTGGCATAGTTATGCTTACAGGAGCCTGGCTTACGGGAAGAGGCGAATTGTCCGCCTTCAATTACATCGTATTTCTGCTTCTCTCATTAAATATCTATGAGCCTGTGATGATCCTGTTTTCCTTTATAGCCGATTATGCACGGACAAACCGGTCGGCTCAGCGTATTGTGGAGCTTAAAAACGAGGAGCCCCTGCCCGAGCCTGATAAAAGCCTGATGCCGAAAAACGGCGACATTGTGTTTCGTAACGTTACCTTTTCCTATGGCAACCGGCAGGTGCTGCACAACATATCCCTGCGCTTTCCTGAAAAAAGCATAACGGCGCTGGTAGGTCCCTCGGGATCGGGAAAATCCACTGTGACAAGACTGGCAGCCCGGTTCTGGGACACTGACAGCGGTGAAGTCACTCTTGGCGGTGTACCGGTTGCCAATATGCGCACCGATGACCTCATGGCCAATATAAGCATCGTTTTTCAGGAGGTTTACCTCTTTCATGATACCATTGAGGCCAATATCCGCATGGGTAAGCCGGAGGCCACCCCGGAGGAGATTTATGAAGCCGCCAAAACCGCGGCCTGCCACGATTTTATCATGGCCCTGCCAAAGGGCTATGATACGTTGGTGGGAGAAGGGGGCTCCACCCTTTCAGGCGGGGAGAAGCAGCGTATCGCCATTGCCCGGGCGCTTTTAAAAAATGCGCCCATTGTGCTGCTTGACGAGGCTACCGCTTCGCTGGATCCTGAAAACGAGGTGTTTATTCAAAAGGCCCTTAATGCCCTGGTAGCTGAAAAGACCGTTATCGTCATTGCCCACAGGCTCCAGTCCGTTATGAATGCGGATCAGATAGTGGTGCTTGAAAACGGGGCAGTAAAGGAAAGGGGTGTCCATGAGGAATTACTCTCACATAACGGCCTTTATGCCCGGTTATGGGAGGAGCAAAGCAAGGCGGGGAAGTGGCGTATGGACAGGACGGCATAATTGCCAATGGCTTAGGGAAGGTGCCGGACAGGGCCGGCCTCCGATTCCGGATAGATAAAAAAGCTCTTTAATTTTTCAACTCCCCGGGCATCCAATGGATAGCTGTCCTGAAGCGTCCCCTTTTCCAGATGAAGAACATGGGTACAGCTCCAAAGAATAAGCTCCAGATCATGGGAGATGATGAACAGAGTTTTGCCTGTCCGGCTCAGCTCCCGAAGGCGCTCTGAAACCTCTTTCATGTGCTTGAGGTCAAGGCCGCTGGTGGGCTCGTCAAAAAGGACGATGTCCCGGTGGCTTGCCAGGGCTCCGGCTATGGCGGTGCGCTGCTTTTGCCCTCCGGAAAGGGAGTGGGGATGGCGTTCCTTCATGGACAGAAGATCCAGGCTGTTTAAAATAGCCTGGGCCTTTTCCTCATCCTCTTCGGCCATGCTTAAAAGCACCTCGTCCAGAACACTTTCCGTAAAAAGCTGATGGTTTACATCCTGCATGACCATGTAGCAGCTTTTAAGCCTTTGCTTTGCGGTAAGGCAATGGCCCCCGATTGAAAGAGTGCCCCGGCAGCGCTTTTCAAGCCCGCAGAGGCAGCGGGCGAAGGTGGATTTGCCCGCGCCGTTAAGACCTATGACCGCGATAATGCCCCCTCTGGGAAGGTCGGCCCTGTCAATTTGAAGAGCCGGGAGGCCCTTGGGGTCATAGAGGTGCAGAAAATGGTTTAGTATAACCTTTTCATCGGAGCTGTGGGCTGTGCCGCCTTTGCCCCGAAGGCTTTTGAGGTAAAGAGGGCGAAGGCCCATTCCCGAAAGCTCATCCACCGACAAGGCCTTAAATTGAGAAGACGTGTATTCCCGTTCAATGTGCCCCTTTTTCATAACTACCACACGATCCAACAGCTCCCGCAAAAAATACAGCCGATGCTCGGCAATGACAATGGTTTTACCTTTGCTTTTCCACAGCCGGATAAGGCGGCGCAGATCGTCGATTGCCGCCATGTCCAGATTGGAGGAGGGCTCATCCAAAACCAGAATTTCAGGCTCGCACACCGAAACAGAAGCACAGGCGATCTTTTGCTTTTCGCCTCCGGAAAGCTGAAACAGATTGCGCTCCAGCAGGTGGGCCATATTGAATTCACCTACGGTACGGCGGATTCTTTCTTCAATTTCCTCCACGGACATCCCCAGGTTTTCACCGCCAAAGGCCAACTCCCCGGTGGTATCTACATTGAAAAACTGGGATCGGGGATTTTGAAATACCGACCCCACAAGCCTTGCGGTTTCATAAAGGGGAAGCTTATGAATTTCCCTGCCGTCAATAATAATCTCTCCGCTAAGGGTACCTTCGTAATAATGGGGGATGAGTCCATTTATGAGCCTTGTCAGGGTGGTTTTTCCGCAGCCAGATTCGCCGCACAGCAAAACCACTTCACCGTCCCCAAGGGTTAAATTAATGTCTTTAAGCCCATTTTCCTCTTCCCCTAGGGCATAGGTAAAAGAAACATTTTTAAGAGTGATCACCTTTAATACTCCTCCTGGCGGGATAGGTTGCTTTAATTTGTAATAGGGCTTAATTGAGCGCTGGAGCAAGGTTTATACCTTGTCTCTCATACTACGAATTAAAGGATGACTAAATAAGGATTGAGAGGCACAGCGCCGCCAGCATGAATCCTGCAAACACCATATCCCAGAGCCCAAACCCTATTTTACAAATGTTAGTGCGTTTGCATGGGGAACCCAAGCCGCGGGTAAGAGCCGCCGCCGAAAGCTCGTTGGCGATTTTGGCTATGGACAGCATAAGCGGTACCATGCGGTATTCCAGCATGGCGGCAGGATTTCGGAGCAGGCTTTTGGAGCCTATTCCCCTCATGCGCATGGCGTCGCCGATGGATCGGGATTCCTCCCATACCGTGGGGAAAAAACGGAACATAACAGACAGGGGGATTGTGATAAGGCGGGTGACATGCAGCCGCTCCATGGCCGCAATAAATTCACTGACTCGGGTTGTTGAAAGCAGATAATACCCGAAAAGGGTTCCGGGCACAAAGCGAAGCATGAGCTCGGCATACACCCTGAGGAGAATGCCGGGTACACCTGTTACCGTCGCATACAGGGTGATTTGCATTATCTGAGCCGCGCCGTAAAGAAGCATATAGACGAAAGCCGTCCCGCCTCTCCCGGATGCGGCCAGAAGCAGAAAGGGTATGGCGGCGGGCACAAGCCTCAGGCAGTCCGCCATAGGCGTTTTGCTGCCTGCCATCATCATAAGATTGATGGCAAGCAGCAGAAACAGCTTGGTTCTGGGATCCAGCCTTATTCGTGAGCGAAGGGACGCTGTTTGCATAAGCTGAATTTGCATTATACGATTCCCGCCCTCTTAAAATGCTTCTTCATGACGCTTCGGCCCATATAGGCTCCCACTGTCGCTCCCAAGAGCGTTAAGGCGATGATTGACGGCAGCATCCAGCCTGTGATGAGGGAGGATACACTATCCGAATAATCATTGCCCTGCCCCGAGCTGACAGCGGCAAAATACGCATCCTTCATAATCCACATGGGAAGCATGGATCCGATAACCCACAGGCTCATGCTTAAATAAGCCAAAAGCAAATGCCTCCAGCTTTTATACCCTCCGGCCTTGAGAAAGATATCGGCGAGAAGGCCGCACACAACCCCGGTGGCAACGACATACCAGCCGTGGCCCATGGCAAAGGTC
>JAFADM010000427.1 GCA_023424865.1 Bacillota bacterium
TATACTGGTCGCCCCCTGGGCCTTTGCCAGTGCCGCAGCCGTTCCCGCAGCCTGCCCCATGGCCATGCATATGGGCATTACACGGTAGCTGGAGTGGGCCAGGTGGGTTCCGCTGATGCACCGTCCGGCCAGGAGGAGGTTTGTGAATTTAACGGGGAGAAGGCTCCTGAAGGGGAGGGTATAGGCGCCCCTGGTTTTGGTATTGGTAGGGTCACTTCCGCTTCCGGACATATTATGTATGCCAAAGCCGTATTTTAGACCTGTGGCGCACCAGTCGTCAAAGATACGGTTTTCAAGAATGTCGTTTTCGTCCATAATATAGTCGCCTTTAAAATGCCTGGTTTCCCTTACCCCGGCATAATAGCCGGTTTGCAGGATGTAGGCTTTCTCATAGCCGGGAACATGCTTGTTCAAAAAATGCAGCAGGGGCTGAACCTGGCTTCTGCAAAGCATTTCGGCATGAGTTCGCTGCTCCGCGTCGGAACCGTCCACCGAAATGCAGTTTGTCATATTACACTGGGCCATACCGGGATTCTTCTCCTGAATAATAATCAGGTGGCCTGCGGGCCTGGGAATTTCACCGGCCTCCACAGCTCTTTGTATAAGCTCCTGGTATTCCTTGTGTGTACCGAAGGTGGGGTAAATGGCCCGGCTGTCGTCCACGCCTCCAAGGCGCATAAGCAGGGTGCAGGGCTGCATTTTTCCGTCGGCTTCTCTTCCTGTGCCGTATTCCGCTCCCGCTGCGGCAGCCAGGACACCGTCACCGCTGGCGTCAATGAAGTAGTCGGCTTCAAGCCTTCTTTTTCCGGATGAAGTAACTACCTCGATGGACTGAATTTTACCGTCCTGACTGTGAGCATCCGAGAAAACAGAGTGAAGTAAGAGCTTTACGCCGGAATGGCTTAGCTTCTCATAATAAAATTGCTTCAGCTCCTCCGTGTCATAGATCCGGCGGGTTCCCCGCTGAATCTCCAGTTTGTCGGCAATTTCCCTGAAAAGCTCTCCTGAGGCTCTGCCGCAAAAGATATTGAGCATTCCGTCCGTTGACATACCGCCAACAAAACCCGATTTTTCAATGAGAAGAGTCCGGGCGCCGTTTCGGTCCGCATAAAGTGCCGCCGATAATCCCGCAGGGCCGCTTCCCACAACAATGACGTCATACCTTGAATCAAGCATAGGGTCTCCTTTCAACAACTGGGAAAATGCTTCCCATCATCCTTTTTATCCAACGAGCTTTCTCCGGTTTAATTGGAGAAAATTCGTGTGCCAAGAAAATTATAACAGAGTTCAGGCAATGCAAAAGTGTAAATATCCGTGTGATTTTGATGTTCAAGAATAAATTTCCTTACCCTTTCAATCAAGCCTTTAACTTTTCATTTTACAACACCGATGCCATGTAGGCTCTTGACTTAGAGTAAACTGTAAGGTTTATACTTTAATTATGAAATAATTATATAAGTTTTACAGGAGCGTTTATATGAAGGTAATTGGTATTAACGGAAGTCCCCGTGTTAACGGAAACACAAGCCAGGCACTGGATATTATGGCTGAGGAGCTTAAAAAAGAGGGTATTGAGGTTGAAATTGTCCATATAGGTGGGCATGATATCCACGGGTGCATTGCATGTCAGTACTGTTCCAGATCGGAAAACAACCAATGTGTCTTTAAAGAGGATCTGGTAAACGAAACAGCAGCCAAGATGAGGGAAGCCGACGGATTTATTCTGGCGTCGCCCACTTATTATGCCGGTATTGCAGGGACTCTGAAATCCTTTCTGGACAGGGTCTTTTATACCAGTTCCCGGTATTTCAGCTATAAGGTGGCAACCTCCCTTGCCGTTGTACGACGTGCCGGCGGTGTGGACACCGTGCATCAGCTTAACAATTATCTGAACCTCGCCCAGACCGTTATTCCCCCATCCCAGTATTGGACCGTTGCCTACGGCCGGGATAAGGGTGAAATTCATCAGGATGGCGAAGGCATCCAAACTCTTCGCAGAAATGCGCAGGCCATGGCATGGCTTTTAAAATCCCTGGATGCGGCAAAGGATAAGGTTCCCCAACCTCCCAAGGAAAGCCGGGTTTGGACTCATTTTGTACGCTGACGGGAAGCGGCGGTCCGTCCACTTGAAGTAAAGCCGGCTCGCAAGCCTTGCGTTGAAGCGCCCGCCTGACTCTTGCTTTTAAAGCGTACAGCCTTACTTAGTAAAGAAAACCGACATAATGGAGAACAATGGAGAACCCTATGGATAAAAGCCTTCCTCTATCCCTGGTTTTTCACCGTATACCGCCCAGGAACACCCACCAGCCTCTTGTCTGCTATCATACCCTTAAGATTTGCTGTATTCTTGAGGGACGGTGTCTCTGGCATATCGAGAATAAAACCTATTCTGTTGTCAAAGGGGATATTATTCTTCTGAACAACAGTGAGCGAAGAGGCATACACCTGGTTTATCCCCCTGAGGACCTGGTCATGATGTACCTGGATTTTGAACCCCGGCTTATCTGGCCCACTAGGGAGGATGCCCTGGAATGGCGGTATATGAAGGTTTTTCTCAACAGGGATGCCTCCTTTGAAAACCGAATTGCTTCAGTATCCTCTGCTGCAAGGGAAATTGAAGCTCTTATGTGGCGCATTGGCACCGAGGTGAGGGAAAAGAAACCGGAATATGCGCTTATGGCTAAATCCCTGCTCCTTCAGGTTCTTGCCCTGCTTTGCCGGCATTACTCCGAGGAGTTGTCTTCTGCATCGGTTTTCTCCAGCCTGGAGAAAACCGATGCAGCGTCGGAATCCGTATCAACCAGAAACCGTCTTGCAATGGATCAGGTTTTAAATTATATTGAGGGCCACCTCTCCCAACCTCTTACCCTGGAAGGGGTGGCCCGGCTTATTCCCATGAATTCTTCCTATTTTTCAAGACTGTTCAAAAAATACAATGGACTGGGACTTTCACGGTATATTGCTAAAAGGCGAATCCAAAAAGCTGTGGAGCTGATAAACAAAGGGGAGCAGACGGTGCTTGACATTGCCGGGCTCTGCGGTTACGAGAGCCTTTCCGGCTTTTACAGAGCCTTTAAAGAGGTGACGGGGAGGAGCCCTTCTGAATACCGGAAAGAGAAGCCGCCAGTTCTCCTGCCATACTCTGAAAATGAGCGTTGACAGCTTCCCTGGCCTTTAAAGCTTTTTCACGGGCTCCTTCCGGATCCTCAGCCAGTTCCAGAACGGCTTCTGTAAGACCTGAGGTCCCCTGGGGGCCGTCAATATGAAAAAGCCACTGGTCAAGCCCGATATCCCGCCACATATAGCCCTTTGTGGTCTGTTCCTCAGAGCGGCACACAATAGCCGGAATACCGTTTCCGATGCACATGATGGGGGAGTGCATTTCATTTCCGAACAGGCCTGCCGAGCGAATATAAACGCTTAAGGCCTCATCGGTGAGCCAGAAATTCTCCTGCCATACCACACTGGAAACCACATCCGAGGGCAGCTTGTCATAAATCATTTCCTTGCCCACGGCCATCTGAGTCTGATCCTCGGGACAAATCAGTATTTTCATACCGGTACGACGGACCACCTCGGTTATGGCTTTGCGAAGGGACTCATGATCCCGTTCCTTCCAGCTTTCATTGAATAAATGTCTTTCTTCGATAAAGGGGCTGCCTTCTCGTATTTTCCAATAGGGGGTGTAGCGAAGCCTGCCGATACAGCAGAGAAAGCGCTTTTCCTCGAGACCGTTTTTTTTCATAAAAGCCAGCGCTTTTTCGTCATCCCGTAAATCGGTGGCAAAGGCTCCGTCTGGGCCAAAGGCCATAACAGGTGCGTTAACCCCTGCTTCACGGGCCTTTTCAAGAGAAACCGAATCCCGGAAGTACACAACCCGGGCTTTTGAAAGCAGGGGAGCC